>NZ_JBVAYZ010000007.1:0-252468 GCF_055412865.1 Pseudarthrobacter ribosi
GCGGGATGCGAAGCTGCAGCTGTCCGGTCCGGCGGCGGACGCGGTGGCGGTTGCGACGCCGAAGGCGCTGCTGCACCAGCCGTTGGATGGTTCGACGGCGAAGTCGGTGACGTTCGGCGGGCAGGGTGTGCCGGCGGCGCCGGTGCAGCTGGCCGGGTGTGTGCATGCGGCGTGGTCGGGGGCGAACAAGTATGTCCGTGAGTGCGTCAATGATGCCGATGACAAGACGGTGGATGTGCCCAAGGCCAGTGCGTCGCCGTCGTATGCGTTCCGGGTGAACCGGGACCTGGTGGTCCTCAACGATGTGAACTCCGGCAATGTGTGGCTGGTGAACCAGAACATGCAGCTGGTCAACAACTGGGACGACGTCGTCCCGCCCAAGAACCAGTCCGATGACCAGGACCAGGAGTCGGCGGACACCAACACCGTCAACGTCCTGCCGGACCGCACCAAACCCAACCGGCCCCCGGAAACCACCCCCGACGCCGTCGGCGTCCGCCCGGGCCGCACCACCATCCTGTCCGTACTGGACAACGATTCGGACCCCGACGGCGACGTCCTCACCGCCTCCGTGGGCAACAACGGCCCGGCGTCCGGCAGCCTGGAAAACATCTACGGCGGCACGGCCTTCCAGATCACCGTCCCGGCCGACGCGAAGCCCGGCACCGAAAACTTTGGCTACAACGCCGCCGACGGCCGCGGCCTCTCCGCCGCCGGAAGCATCACCCTGAACGTCGTTGGCCCCGACGAGAACACACCGCCCCTGTTCAAACGCGGCGAGCCCACCACCATGCTGGTGGAGCAGGGCAAAACCGTCAGCCAGAACATCCTCACCGACTGGACCGACCCCGACGGCGACGACCTCGTGCTGATGGACGCCAAGGCGGACAACGACCAGGACCAGGTCAAGATCCGCCGCGACGGCCTGCTCACCTACCAGGACTCCGGCGCCGCGCCCGGAAAGAAGTCTGTCACCGTGACCGTCTGGGACGGACGCGCCACCAGCACCGGCAAGGTTACCGTCAACGTCCAGCCTCCCGGCGCCCTGCAGCCCGTGGTCAACGCCGACCACGTCACGGCTGTCGTCGGCCAGGACCTCGTGATCGCGCCGCTGAAGAATGACGTGGACCCCAACGGCGGCGCGCTGCGCCTGGCCCAGGTGGAAGCCGCCGGCACCGCGGAACTGGGTCCCGTGACCGACGGCGGAACCTTCACCTTCCGCAGCAGCACCCCCGGCCCCATCTACCTGACGTACATCGCCAGCAACGGCCCGCAAAGCAGCCAGGGCCTCATCCGCGTGGACGTCGAATCCGGCAAGGACGCCGGCAACCCGGTCGCCGTCCACGACGTCGCCCTGATGCCCGTCGGGGGCAGCGTGCTCCTGGACCCGCTGGCCAACGACTCGGACCCGTCCGGCGGCGTGCTGGTGCTGCAATCCGTCCAGCTGCCCGAGAACGCGACCGCCTCGGTCAGCGTGATTGACCACAGCGTCCTGCGGATCACCGACGTCATCGGCACCAAGGACCCGTTCACCTTCCGCTACACCATGTCCAACGGCACCAAGTCGGCCACCGGCAGCGTCTCCGTGGTTCCCGTCCCGGCACCCGCCGTCGTCGAGGCCCCGCAGCCCAAACCGGACGAGGTGAACGTGCGCGTCAACGACGTCGTCACCATCCCGGTGCTGGCCAACGACACCCACCCCCAGGGCGAGAAGCTCAGCGTGGATCCCGTCCTGCCGCAGCCCGTCCCCGAAACGGACGGGAAGAGCTTCGTCTCCGAAAACACGCTCCGCTTCATTGCCGGCGCGGAACCCAAGACCGTCCGCGCGATCTACAACGCCGTCGACCCGCAGGGCCAGAAGAGCGCCGCGGCCGTCACCATCCACATCCTGCCGCTCGAGGGCGCGGAAAACTCCCGCCCGCAGCCCAAGAACCTCACGGCCCGCGTGGTGGCGGCCGGGTCCGTGCGGATTCCGGTGGAGCTCGACGGGATCGACCCCGACGGCGACTCCGTCCAACTGACCGGAATCGACAGCACCCCGGCGATGGGCACCGCCACCGTGGGCAGCAACTTCATCGACTTCACGGCGGCCGGCGACGGCGCCGGCACGGACACGTTCCGCTACAAAGTCGTCGACCGGCAGGGCGCCGTCAACACCGGCACCGTGACTGTCGGCATCGCCCCGCGCGGGGACACGAACCAGTTGCCCACCCCCGTGGACGACGAGGTCAAGGTCCGCCCCGGACGGCAGATCGCCGTGGACGCCACCGGCAACGACACCGACCCCGACGGCGACCCGATCCGGCTCATCAGCGACGGCATCGAAGCCGCTCCGGAACTGCAGGCCACCGTCAGCAAGCAGTCTTCCCGCATCATCCTGCTGGCTCCGGCCGAGGAAGGAACCGTCAACGTGCGCTACTCCGTGGCGGACGACCGCGGCGCCACAGCGCAGGCCGCCATCGCCGTCAAGGTGCAGCAGGACGTGCCGCTGCAGGCGCCGATCGCCCGGGACGACCGGGTGACCTCCGCCCAGACCCTCGGCAAGACCGCCGTCGACGTCCCCGTCCTCAAAAACGACGAGGACCCCGACGGCGTGGGCGAGAACCTCAAGATCGCCACCGACGCCAAAACCGCCCGGCCCGGCGCCGAGGGCAGCATGATCGTGGAACTGACCGAACAGCCGCAGCTCATCCCGTACACCGTCGAGGACCTCGATGGCCAGACATCCACCGCCATCATCTGGGTCCCGGGTGTGGGCCAGCAGGTCCCCACCCTGGCCAAGGACGAGGTAATTGAAGTCATCGCCGGCCAGTCCGTCACGGTGGACCTCAAAGACTGGGTCAAGGTCCGCGACGGACGCTCACCGCGCCTGACCCAGACCGACCGGATCAAACTGATCGGCGCCGACGGTTCCGACCCCGTGGCCGGCAACGGCACCGCGCTGAAATACACCGCCGGCCAGGACTACGTCGGCCCCGGCTCGCTCAGCTTCGAAGTCACCGACGGCTCCGGCCCGGACGACGAGGCCGGACTGAAGTCCACGCTCAGCATCCGCACCAGGGTGCTCCCGGACCCCAACCGGAACAACCCGCCGGTGCTGCTGGGCAGCCCGGTGGAGGTCCCCAAGGCGGATTCCACCACCACCGACCTGGCCAAACTGACCACCGACCCGGACGACGGCGACGTGGACCGGATGAAGTACGAACTGGTGGGCGGCGTCCCGGCAGGATTCGACGCCAGCATCGACGGCACGTCCCTGAAGGCTTCCGCCAAGGACGGCACCGCCGCCGGAGCTGCAGGAGCAGTCCAGGTCAAGGCCACGGACCCCCGCGGGCTCGAAGCCACCGCGACCTACCAGCTGACCGTCACCGCCTCCAACCGGCCCAAGCCCGTGGCCAACGACGACGCCGAAGCCAACGCCGCGGCCGGCAAGCCCGTCACCGTGCGGGTGCTGGACAACGACGCCAACCCGTTCCCGGAGACGGCGCTGAAGATCGTGTCGGCCTCGACCGAAACCGGCCAGGGCACCGCCGCCGTCACCGGGGACACCGTGACCGTGACACCGGCCGACGGGTTCTCCGGAACCATGATCGTGGCCTACACCGTGGCGGACAAGACCGGCGAAGCGTCCCGCTACGCGACGGCCCGAATCCGGCTGACGGTCAAGGACAAGCCGCTGGCGCCGACCACGCCGCAGGCCGGGAGCGTGGGAGACAGCACTGCCCTGCTGAACTGGACCGCCCCGGCGGACCGCGGAGCGGCCATCACCAAATACACCGTGTACGGCGAGGCCGGCTTCCGCCAGGACTGCCCGGCCAACTCCTGCACCCTCACCGGCCTGACTAACAACTCCAAGTACCACTTCCAGGTCACGGCCACCAACGCCCTGGGCGAATCCGAGCGGTCCCCGGCATCGGCCGAGGTGCGCCCGGACGTCAAACCGGACACTCCGGCCGCGCCGGCCGTGAAGTTCGGCGACACCCAGCTCACGGTGACCTGGGCGCCGCCGGCGTCCAAGGGCTCACCGGTCAAGTACTATGACCTGGAAATCTCTCCGGCCCCCGCCGGGCAGAACGCCCAGATCCAGAACCTCAGCTCGGTGAGCTACGTCTGGAAGGGCCTCAAGAACGGCGTCGCGTACAAGGTGCGCGTCCTGGCCCGCAACGACGCCAAGGAGCCCTCCGAATGGAGCGCCTACTCGGCGGCGGAAACCCCGGCCGGGGTGCCCGCCACGGCCGCAGCGCCCACTGCCACCGCCGCCGGTTCGGTGGGCAGCCAGAGCCAGCTCAAGGTGAACTGGACGGCCCCGAACAGCAACGGCGACGCCATCTCCAGCTACACGCTCACCACCCTGCGCGGCGGGGCTGCCGTGGCCACGCAGAAGGTGTCCGGCACCACGCAGAATGTCACGGTGGACAACTCGGAGGCGGGCTACACCTTCACCGTTTCCGCCTCGAACAAGGCCGGAACCTCCGGAACGAGCGCCCAGTCCGCCGCCGTGCGCGCCGTCGGCAAACCGGCAATGGTGGCCAAACCGGCGGTGACGCTGGTGGATACCGGCGGCGCTGGCGGCAAGATCGACGTCCGCTTCACCGGACTGACCGCAGAGCAGCGGAACGGGTCCAGCGCCGGCGAGATTTCCTACCGTTACAAGCTCACGTCCAGCGGTGCCGGCGGAACCATCCCCGCCGGCGGCGCGGTGGTTGCCGCCCCCAACGGGACCGCCACCGCGGTGACGGTCTGGGCGGTCTCCTCGCGGAGCAGCAGCGCTGGCGACGCGAGTCCCGCGTCCGACTCGGTCAACCCCTACGGTCTGGCGTTCGCCCCGACCGTCACGGGAGCCAAAAGCAGTGGCGTGGGAGACAAAACCGTCTCCTGGACCTGGACCGCGCCGAACGGCAACGGGCGCCCCGTGACCGGCTACCAGTACCGGCTCGACGGCGCAGGTGGCTGGCAGGACACGCAGCAGCGCTCCTTCTCCAAGGGCGTGGGCTTCAGCGAGACACACACCCTGGAAGTCCGTGCCATCAGCGGCGGCCAGAACGGGCGGATCGGCAGCGATACGTCCCGCAGCGGGTCGGAACCGCCGCCGCCGGTACCCACCTCCCAGATCCAGGCGCACAACAGTACCTGCCCCGGCAAACCCGGCGAACGGGACACCTACAGTCCGAGCGGGCCGTCGTGCGGCGTCGGCTGGGTGGAACGGACGGAGGGCAAGCTGAACGTCAACTGCACCAAGGACATCTACGGCAACGGCACCCCCTGGTACCGCGTGACCCAGGGCAGCCACCCGGGCTGGTTCGTCAAGTCCACCACCGTGGATCTCTTCGGGCCCCGGCCCGGCGGCTGCTGATGCCGGCACCGAGACCTGCCGCCGGAGTTACCGGGACTCCGCACCGGCGGCAGACCCGGCAAGTTCACCCAGAACAGAATTATCCAGAACAGATTCACCCAGAACAGAAGAGGACCAACCCATGACCATGACCACCGAACAGGCCGAATGGTTTTCCGGCACCTTCGAGACGCTCGTCGCGAACGTGGGCCAGGCCGTCCTGGGCAAGTCCCACGTCATCCGCCTGACCTTCACCGCGATGCTGGCCGAGGGACATGTCCTCTTCGAGGACGCGCCGGGCACCGGCAAGACCTCGCTGGCCCGTGCCCTCGCGGCCACCGTCCAGGGCTCCAACAACCGCATCCAGTTCACCCCGGACCTGTTGCCCTCGGACGTCACCGGCGTGACCATCTATGACCAGAAGACGCAGAAGTTCGAGTTCCACAAGGGGCCCATCTTCAACAACATCGTCCTGGCCGACGAAATCAACCGGGCCTCGCCCAAGACCCAGTCGGCACTGCTGGAGGTCATGGAGGAGTCCCGCGTCACGGTGGACGGAACCACCTACGAGGCCGGCCGGCCGTTCATGGTGATGGCGACCCAGAACCCGATCGAGCAGGCCGGCACCTACCGGCTGCCCGAGGCCCAGCTGGACCGCTTCCTGATGAAGACCTCCATCGGCTATCCCGATCACGCCTCCACGGTGCAGCTGCTCGGCGGCGCCAACCTCAAGGACCGCTCCAAGGACATCACCGCCGTCATCACCACCCAGGCGATCGCGGACATGGCGGACCTTGCCGCCACGACGCATGTGGACACCGCCGTGCTCGAATACATCGCCCGGCTGTGCGAGGAGACCCGCAACGCCCCGGAAACCCGCCTCGGCGTCTCCGTCCGTGGCTCCCTCGCCATGGTCCGCGCCGCCAAGGTCTGGGCGGCCAGCCAGGGCCGCAACTTCGTGCTGCCGGACGACGTCAAGGACCTGGCCGCAGTCGTCTGGACCCACCGCTTCGTGATGGACCCGGAAGCCGAATTCTCCGGTGCCACCCCCGAGGCCGTACTGACGCGCGTTCTCGCCGCGGTCGCCGCACCGCAGCAGCGTGCAGCCCTTGTTTAATAACACCGGCTCCTAGCACCGGTTAGCAGGCCGGCAGCAGCACCGCCCGGCAGCACCGACTGCCACCACCACCGGCACCCAGAAAACCCAGCACGAACAAAGGCACCCATATGTCCTCCAGCACTCCGCTGACCCGGCTTGCTGAACGCCTGCAACGGCCCTTCCAACGGGACGGCAGGCCCACCCGGCTGCATCCCGGCTCCCTCTGGACCGAGGCCGGAAGCACTGCAGGCCTGGCCCTCGCCCCGGCCTGGCGCGCCGTCCGCGCGCTGTGGCTGCGCTACGTGTGGCCTGTCCTGTCCGTGGTGAGCCTCCTGGGCTGGTTCGTGCTGGCGGCCTCGATCCTGCTCTGGACAGTCGGCCAGGCGTTCGGCTGGCAGGAGGCGAAGGCGGCAGCGATCGCCGCGTTCGTTTTGTTCGTGCTCGCCGTCGGCTTCATCCTGGGCCGCTCCTCCTACGGCGTTGTCCTGGATCTGGCGCGGACGCGGGTGGCGGTGGGGGACAGCGCCGTCGGCAGTATTGCTGTCTCCAACACTTCCGCCCGGCCTCTGCTGGCCGCGGACCTTGAACTCCCGGTCGGGGCCGCCACTGCGGTGTTCCACCTGCCCCGGATGAAACCCCAGCAGGTCCACGAGGACCTGTTCACCATCCCCACCGCCCGCCGCGCCGTGATCGTGGTGGGTCCGGTCCGCTCCGTCCGCGCCGACCCGCTGCACCTGCTGCGCCGCCAGGTGCTCTGGACCGAACCCGAGGACCTGTACGTGCACCCGAAAACCACGGCGCTGGCCGGCTCAGCCGCCGGATTCATCCGCGACCTCGAGGGCATGCCCACCACGGACCTGTCCAGCGCCGACGTGTCCTTCCACGCGCTGCGCGACTACGTGCCGGGCGACGACCGGCGGCACATCCACTGGAAGACCACGGCCCGCACCAACAAGCTCATGGTCCGCCAGTTCGAGGAAACCCGCCGGGCGCACCTCGCCATTTCGCTGTCCATCAACACGGACGAATACGCCTCCGAAGAGGAGTTCGAGCTGGCCATCTCCGCCGCCGCATCGATCGGACGGCAGGCCATCCGTGAACAGCGTGACCTCGATGTGCTCACCCAGAAGGGCCCGCTGCGCTGCGAAACCGGCCGCAACATGCTCGATGACATGACGCGGATCGTTGGCGCGCCGCAGCGCAAGAGCGCCGTCGACCTCGCCCGGAGCCTTGCGGACACCGTCCCCAACGCCTCCGTGGTGTTCCTGATCGTGGGCAGCAACGTCACCCCCACCCAGCTGCGCTCCGCCGCCGCCGCGGTGCCGCTGGGCGTGCGCACCCTCGCCGTCCGGCTCCAGTCCGGCGCCGCACCGGCCCGGGCGAACATCGGGGACCTGACTGTGCTGACCCTCGGCGACCTCTCTGACCTGGCCATCGTGCTGAGGAAGGCGGCAGCATGAGCACCGCAACCCCGCTCCGCCCCCGCAACCACGCGGCAGCTGCCAAGCGTTCCGGCTTCACCGGCGGCCAGCCGCTCTGGCACCTCTGGCTCGACGCCGGTGCCCTCACCGTGCTGCTCGGCCTGGGTGTGCTCGGCTTCAGTCTCAGCTTCGGCGGCGACCCCTACTACCTGGTCGCGGGCTTCGGCGGCATCCTGCTGGGTCTGGCCCTTGCGGCGGCCGCGGTGCACTTCCGGCTCGGGCTCCTGATCACCGCAGCCCTGACGCTCGGGGCGTACCTCGTCTTCGGCACCGCGCTGGCCGTCCCGGAGGCCTCCTTCGCCGGGGTGCTGCCCACGCTCGATTCGCTGCGCACCCTGCTGCTCGGCGTGGTGTTCGCCTGGAAGGACATGCTCACCGTCGGCGTGCCGGTCGGCACCGCCGGCGGCACCCTGATTGTGCCGTTCCTGAGCTCGCTGCTCACCGCTCTGGCGGCCGGGCTGCTGATCTGGCGGATCAAGAGCCCGTACTGGCCGCTGCTGCCGGTGCTGGTCCTGTTCGTCACCGGCATCGCCTTCAGCACAAACGCCGGATTCATCACGGTGGAACGCGGCATCTCACTCACCGTGGTCGCGATCGCCTGGGCCACCTTCCGCCGCGACGCACTCCGCCGCAGTGACACCCGCAAGGTCTCCGTCAACCGGCTGGAGACGGATGAGGCCACCGCCCGCGCGGCCACGCTCCGCCGGCTGGGCACCGCCGCCGCCGTGATCGCCGTCGCCGTGGCGGTCACCGCCGTCGCGTCCCCGCTGGTCACTGCCAGCGACGACCGCCGCGTGCTGCGCAACACGATCGTCCCGCCGTTCGATCCCAAGGACTACGTGACGCCGCTGGCGAGCTTCCGCAACTTCGTCAAGGACAAAAAGGACGACAACCTCTTCGTCGTCAAGGGCCTGCCCAAAGACGCCCGGGTGCGGCTCGCCGCCCTCGACTCCTTCAACGGCACTAACTACAACATGGACCCGAACGGCTCCGGCAGCTTCAGCAAGGTGGGCGACGCGAAATCCCTCAACACCCTGGCCGACTCCACCGGGATCGTTCCGGCCACCAACTACACGCTGGACATCACGGTCGAGGACTACGAGGGCTATTTCCTGCCCGGCGGCAGCAAAACCACCGGCATCAGCTTCGCCCGCGACAGCTCCGGCGCAGCGTCCGGCCTGTACTTCAACGCCGGCACGGACACGGCCGTGACCACCCGGGGGCTGGCGAAGGGCGATTCCTACCGCGTTCAGGTGGCCGATCCCGCAACGCTGGAACACGGGCAGCTGACGCAGTACGACTTCGCACCGATGTCCCTCCCGGATCCCGCGGAGGTGCCGCCCGTCGTCGGGTCCCAGGCGAACGACCTCGCCGCGGATGCCCCCACCGCGATTGACCGGGTACGCCAGATCGAGGCGCACTTCCAGAAGAAGGGCGCCTTCAGCAACGGCCTGATCGCCGACGGCCAGCTGCCCAGCGTCTCCGGCCACGGCGCCAACCGCGTCCGGAGCCTGCTCACCGCCAAACAGATGCTGGGCGACGACGAGCAGTACGCCGTGGCGATGTCGCTCATGCTGCGCCACCTCGGCATCCCCTCCCGCGTGGTGATGGGGTTCTACCCGGATCCCAAGAGCCCGGAAAACGGTGCCGGCGAGGTCAAGATCACCGGCAAGGACGTCCACGCCTGGGTCGAGGTCGCCTTCGACCGCGTGGGCTGGGTGTCCTTCGACCCCACCCCGCCGAAGGACAACGTGCCGATCCCGCCGGACCCGGAGAACAAGTCCAAGCCCAAGCCGCAGGTGCTGCAGCCGCCGCCCCCGCCGCAGGAGCCCGCGGACCTTCCGCCCGACTCCTCACCGGATGCGCTCGACGCCGACGAGAAGAAGAACAACCCCTGGCTCTTCTGGGGCCCCCTGCTCACCGCCATCGGCCTGGCGCTGATCCCGATCGCGATCCTGGCACTGCCGCTGCTCCTGATCGCCCTGCTCAAGTCCCGCCGCCGGAAGTCCCGCTTCACCGCAGGCCACCCGGCGCAGCGGGTGGGCGGCGGCTGGAACGAAGTCGTCAGCCTGGCGACGGACCTCGGCGCCGGCCTCGACAGCCGCGCCACCCGGCGCGAGTCCGCCGTCGTGCTCGCCGACGCGTTCCCGGCCGCCGGCGGGACCACGACCCTGCTCGCCACCCGGGCCGACGCAGCAATCTTCGGCGCCGGACAGCCGAGCGAGGACCAGGTCCTGCGGTACTGGGAGACCGTGGACGGCTCGCTCAAGGAGATGACCGGGACCCTCGGGTTCTGGCGCCGGCAGCGGGCCCGGTTCTCGCCGCGCTCCCTGCTGGCCGACGGCCGGGCAGCGCTCACGCTGCGGGGCCTCCAGCCGGCCCGCCCCGGCCGGAAGCGCGCGGCGCCCGCCGGTCCGGAAAAGCCTGCCGGTACAGTGGAGTCCGTTCCGCCGGCGGCAGCCCGCCTTGATGCTGCTGCCGACACCCCGGACGACGCCAGCCAGACCGCCAGGAAGAACCGCCAGAAGCCATGACCGACGACGCCGAGCTCTGCCCGCGCTGCCAGCAGCCGCTCTGCCGCGGGGCCGCTTTCTGCACCTCCTGCGGGACGCCACTGAGCAACCGTTCCGCGCGGAACGTCCGCAACGTGCGGGCACTCCCCGCGCCCCGGGACCCGCAGGAGATGCACCCGCGGGGTCCCGACGGCGCGGACGCCCGGAACCCCGCCGCCGGGCACCCCGGACTGATCCCCGGTAGTATCCCCGTAACGCAGGGCCCAGCCACGGGCCGCGGACCAGGGGGAGGACCTTCCATGCCGAACAAGCTTGAACTGGTACCTGCCGCCGCCGGAAAGCGGCTGGGGGCCGCCGTGCTGGACTGGCTGCCGCCGGTCACCATCCTGGTCATCCTGCTGACGATCGGCTTCGCCGGGGTCACCAGGAGGCAAAGCGGGGGCTTCATCGTCTACGACACCTCGTCCCTGGTGCTGTTCGGCGGCATCGGCGCGGGCCTCACCCTGATCTACACGGCGGTTGCCGCCACGCTCGAAGCCCGTTCCGGCGCGACTCCGGGGAACCGGCTGATGGGCATCCGCAGCACGGATGCCGACGGCTTCGCCCCGGGCGGGGGAGCGGTGTTCCTCCGCGGCCTCATCACCGGCGCCGGCGTGCTGCTGGCCGTGGCCGCCGCCGCCGCGGTCGTGATCTTCCAGTGGTTCGGCGTCGCCCTGCTGGTGCTGGGACCGCTCCTGATCCTGGGCGCGGCCTGGGCTGTCCTCGTGGTGCTCTCCAACACCTGGGACCGCAACGGCCGCCTCCGCGGCTGGCACGACACGGCCGCCAAGGTTCTCGTCTTCGACGTCAAAGCCGGACGCAATTCGATCACCACCGGCGGCATCCAGGGCCCGTACAGCTTCGCGCCGATGGACCTGCCCCCGGTACAGCAGGTCTTGTCGCCGCTGGCGGCGGGATCGGCCGCCGCAGCTGCTGCGCCGGCCGCCGCGCCGGTTGCCCCGGTTGCCCCGGCGGCTCCGGCGGCTCCGGCCGTGCTCGATCCCAACCAGTGGCAGCCGCCCGCGCCCGCCGTCGAACACCGGCCCGCCAGACAGCAGCCGGTACCCCAGGCCGCCTCGTTCGCGCCGCCCGCCGCGGCCTTCCAGCCGGGCACGCACCCCGACGACGACCACGACCGCACCCAGGTCCGGGGCGACACGCACGCCCCGGTCACCGTGGCGATGCTCCGGATCCGGCTGGACGACGGCCGCGACATCGAGCTGGACCGCACCGTGCTGATCGGCCGGAACCCCGCCGGACAGCCCGGGGAGGAGACCGCGCAGCTCGTCCCGGTCGCCGATCCCGGCCGTTCCATTTCCAAGACCCACCTGCACCTGCTTGCCGGAAACGGGGGGATCTGGGTCACCGACCGCGACTCCACCAACGGCAGCTCCGTCACCACCCCGGACGGTATCCGTACCGCCCTCGCGGCGGGGGAGCCCACCCACGTCCGCCCCGGGTCCACCGTGCACTTCGGTGACCGCTCCTTCTACCTAGGACAGGCATGATCCCCCAGCCGGCCTCCGTTCCCACCCCAGCCCACTCCGGCGCCGACCCCGTGCCGGCCCTGGGCGGCCCTCCTGGCCTGCGGCTGAACGCCGGCTACGGCACGGACCGCGGCCTGCGCCGCGAAATGAACGAGGATTCCTTTATTGCCTCCGATCCTGTCTTCGCCGTTGCGGACGGCATGGGCGGGCACGAGGCCGGTGAGATTGCCAGCGGTATCTGCGTCCGCACGCTGGCCCGGATCCCGCAGCTGGCCAGTGGCGGGCGGGACGCGACCGCCGGCGTCGTGCAGGAGCACCTGCTGTTGGCCGACGAAAGCATCCGCGAGGCCACGGGCGCCCGCGCCGGGACCACACTGTCCGGCGTTGTGGTGGTGGAGCAGATGGGGGTCCCGTACTGGCTGGTCCTCAACATCGGCGACTCCCGGACCTACCGGCTCAGCCAGGGCAAGCTGAAACAGGTCAGCGTTGACCACTCCGAGGTCCAGGAACTCGTGGACGCCGGACAGATCAGCCAGGCGCAGGCCGCCGTGCACCCGCGCCGCCACGTCGTCACCCGGGCCCTGGGCACCGGCGACGAGATCGAGGCCGACTACTGGCTGCTGCCCATCGAGGAGGGGGACAGGATCCTGGTCTGCTCCGACGGGCTCAACGGCGAACTCGACGACGAGCACATCTCCAATATCCTGCGCTCCCAGACGGACCCGCAGACGGCCGTGGATGAGCTCATCCAGGCGGCCCTGCGCAGCGGCGGCCGGGACAATGTCACCTGCATCGTCGTGGACGCCACCAATGTCCACAACGACGACGGCGCCGCCCGGACCGCGCCGCGCAGCGCCGCCGCGGCGGAGGACGAGGACACCCTGCCGCGGACCGATGCCCTGGACCTGGCCCCCAACGGGGAACAAGTTTCCGGGGCCGGCGCGACGCCGGCCGACGAGGCGGCTGCTGAAGACCCGGTTTCCGCAGGACAGGACTCCGCAGGACAGGTTTCTGAAGAACAGGTTTCTGAAGAACACGTTTCTGAAGGACAGGGCAAGGACCCGAAATGATGGCAAATAACCCCGCCGCTGCCGCGCGCTACACACCCGGCAGCTGGCTCGGTGTGGTGCGCTCCGGAACCGTGGTGCTGCTGCGCCCGGGCAGCGCCCCGGCCCTGGTGGACTCGCTGTGGGAGCTGCTGGCCACCGGCCCCGAGGCACACGAGGTGCTCGACGCCGTGTCCTCGGCCTCGGGCGGTTCGCTCGCCCGGCTGCCGTGGTTCGCGATCGTGGCCCGCCGCGGCTCCATTCAGGTCTTCCTGCGCGGCGAGATCGACCTCACCGTGGACCTGCCCTCCGGCCCGGTGGAACTGAGCGGCCGCGAGGTCACCACCTGGACGGAACGGCGCTTCGCGGCGGCCGACGGATTCAGCCTGACCGTCCCCGCTGCCGACACCGCACGGAATTCCGACACCGCACGGACCTCCGGCGCCGCGGCGGACCTGCCGCTGGCTGACGGCGTGGTCCTGCTCCAGGGCCTGCGGGTGGACTTCACCGGTGCCGCCGAGCCGGCGGTCCCTTCCGCCCTTGCCGCGGCGACCACTGCCGTTGTGGCCGATCCGGCCGCGGCGGACGCCGGGGCAACGGCCGAGGACGAAGCAGCGATGGACGACGCGGCGATGGGCGAAGCAGTGACGGGCGATGCAGCGGTGGAGGACGAGGTCCTGGCGGCCGCCGAAGCAGACATCGCAGCCGAGCTGAGCGAGCACGAGGCCTCCGCGGAGACCGTGCTGGAGTTCCCCGGTGAGGACCTCGAGCTCGACGGAACCCTGCGGGGTGCACCGGAAGCGGTCTCCGAACCTGAACCCGAACCCGAACCCGTACCGGCCACGGACGCCGACCCTGCAGCGTCCGGATATGAGCCCGAACCGTCCGCGCAGCCGCCGGCCGCGGCACCGGAACCGGCTGAACAGGAGCCGACCGGCAGCTACGACCACCTCTGGGAACAGACGGTGATACGGAACATCGAAGACGCCGCCGTCCGCGAGGACCCCGACGCCGAACTCGCCGTCGAGTCCGCCCCGGACTCCGCCAGCACCGATTCCGCCGGCGCCGAGCCTGAACCGGCGCCGGCCGGCGCGCAGGAGGCCGCGGAACGCGAAGCCGTCCCCGCTCCCGCGCCGGAACCGCCCGCGCCGTCACGCCCGGCGCTGCCCACCGGGCTGATCGACTCCGTCCCCTGGCACACCGGCGGCGACCGACGGTCCCAGACGCCCCAGGTGCCCGAGGCGTCGGGGGCATCCCTGGCGTCCCCGCCGCCGATGGCGCCTGTACCTGCGCCGGCCGCGGCGCTGCCGCCGTCGGCTCCGCTGCCGCCTGCCCTGCCACTGCCTGCCCGGCAGCCCGAAGCGGACGCCGACCACGACGGCCAGACAATCATGAAGAGCGAGCTCGCAGGGGCCGGCCCGCGGCCGCCCGGCGGGCAGCGCCAGTCCACGGGACCGGCTACGGAACCGGCCACCGGACCCATGGTGCTGGCGCGCGTCTGTCCGCAGGGCCACGCCAACCCCTCCACCTGCTCCCAGTGCGGCCGCTGCGGCCAGCCGCTTCCCGGGGACGGCGTCCAGGTCCGGCGGCCCCGCCTGGGCCGGATGCGGCTGTCCACCGGTGAACTGGTCGACCTCGACCAGTCACTCATCGTGGGACGCCAGCCCTCGGTCTCGCGCGTCCAGGGTGCCGTGATGCCCAAACTCATCCAGGTGGCGAGCCCCAGCGGCGATATCTCCCGTTCGCACGTGGAGGTCCGGCTGGAAGGCTGGCACGTTATGCTCTGCGACCTCAAGGCCACCAACGGCACCGTCCTGGTCCGCGAGGGCCAGCCGCCGCGCCGGCTGGCCCAGGGCGAGATGGCCATCCTGCTCGACGGCGACATCGCGGAAGTCGGCGACGGCATCTCGCTGCGCTTTGAGGAGATCCCGTGAGTTCAAAACGGCCCGTCGCCCCGCCGCCAGTCATCCCGGGCTTCACCTACATCAGCCTGCTCGGCTCCGGCGGCTTCTCCGACGTCTACCTCTATGAACAGGACCGGCCACGCCGCAAGGTGGCCGTCAAGGTGCTGCTCTCGGACCTGAAAACCGAAGGCGCCCGCCGCCGCTTCGAATCCGAAGCCAACCTCATGGCGCAACTGTCCTCCCACCCGTACATCGTGACGATCTTCGAAGCCGAGATCACCGACGCCGGGCATTCCTACCTCGCCATGGAGTACTGTTCCCGTCCCAGCCTGGACGTCCGCTACCGGCGGCAGCGCTTCAGCGTGGACGAGGTCCTGGCCATCGGCATCCAGGTGGCGTCCGCCGTCGAGACCGCCCACCGTGCCGGAATCGCGCACCGGGACATCAAACCGGCCAACATCCTGGTCACGGACTACAACCGGCCCGCCCTGACGGACTTCGGCATCTCCGGCACCCTGGCCGGGGACGCGGACGAGGACGCGGGCATGTCCATCCCGTGGTCCCCGCCGGAGCAGTTCACCGGCCACAATGTCGACGGCGTCCTGGTGGACGTCTGGGCGCTCGGCGCCACCCTCTACACCCTGCTGGCCGGACGGTCCCCGTTTGTGCTGCCGGGGGCGGACAACTCCCAGCGCGAGCTGATTTCACGGATCACCAACCTGCCGGTGCCGAAACTGGGCCGCGCCGACGTGCCGGAATCCCTGGAACTGGCGCTCTCGACGGCGATGGCCAAGTCCGATTCCTCCCGCTACTCCTCGGCGCACGCCTTCGCGCTGGCCCTGCAGCGGATCCAAGCCGAACTGAACCTCTCCGTGACATCGTTCGAAGTCCTGGAGGAGCCGCGCCCCGAGGAAAACCAGCCGGACGACGGTTTCGAGGAAACCAGGGTCCGCAGCGTCGCCGCGATCGACCCGGACGCCACCGGCAGCACCCCGACCTTCCCGGCCCGGTTCCCCGGCGCGGACACGAGTTCCACCCTCGACAACGCCACCACCTTCAACAACGCCACCACCTTCAACAACGCCGGCGCCTCCAAAACCGCCACCGCCTCCAACAACGCCACCGTCCAGCGCCCGGCGCTGCCCGGCTTCGCTGCGCCCGGCGCCGCCCGGACCGCCGACCGGACTCCCGCTGCCGAGGACGACCTTGCGGCCACGGTCAACCGTTCCAGCGCGGCGTCTCCCGCCGGCGACGGGGACGAAGGCGCGGGGGAGCAGCCGGCCGGTCACGGCCGTCGCAAGCTGCTGCTCTCCATTGTCGGCGGCACCGTCCTGGTGGCCGCCGTCGCCCTCGGGGTCGTGGCCGGCACCACCCGGCCCGAGCCGGCGCCGAAGGCCACGGACCAGGTCAGCAAACCGCCCGCGGACGCCCTGGACAACGGCACCGTGCCGGACGTCACCGGGCTGGCCGGGGCGGCCGGTCCGGCCGGGAAGGTCAGCTTTACGTGGACCAACCCGCAGCCGAAAACCGGCGACAGCTACAAATGGCGGGTCCACACGCTCAAGGGCGGAGGAGACTACCAGTCGTCCGCCGGGCCCGCCGCGGAAATCGCGGCGAACCCGGCCGAACCCAGTTGCATCCAGGTCATGATCGTCCGCAGCGACGGGGCATCCTCGCCACTAGGCCCCGATTCCATCGCCTGCGTCCCGAACTAGCAGCACCAACGACTTTCCAGAAAGGCACGGATTATGGGGGATCTGGCGATAGATTTCTGCGGCGAGTGGTATGAACCCACGGACGAGGACATCTTCAGCATCGGCCGCGAAGGCGACCTTGAGGTGGACGACAACCCTTACCTGCACCGGCAGTTCCTGCAGATCGCCCGCTATGACGGCATCTGGTGGCTGAGCAACGTCGGCAGCATGCTCTCCGCGACCATCGCCGATGCCTCCGGGGGGATGCAGGCGTGGCTGGCTCCGGGCGCCCGCATTCCGCTGGTCTTCAGCCACACCAACGTCATTTTCACCGCGGGCCCCACCACCTACGAGTTTGCCGCGCACCTTAGGACCCCCGCGTTCCGGCAACAGTCCCGCGACGAGGACAGCGGCGGTGACACCACGATCGGCCCCGTGCTCTTCACCAACTCGCAGAAGGCCCTGATCGTGGCCCTCGCCGAGCCCATGCTGCGCCGGGAAGGGACCGGCTTCAGCGCCATCCCGTCCTCCGCCGACGCCGCCAAAACCCTGGGCTGGGCCCTGACCCGGTTCAACAGAAAGCTGGACAACGTGTGCGACAAGCTCGACAAGGTGGGGGTCGCCGGTCTGCGGGGCGGCGGCGGGAAACTCGCCACCAACCGCCGCGCGCGGCTCGTGGAACATGCCGTCACCTCCCACCTGGTGACGCCCGCGGACCTGCACCTGCTGGAAAAGCACAACACTGAACAGCCCAAGACCGAAGAACTGACTGGAGCCGACGAAGCGTGAGAATCCGACTGACGCTGCGCCGCGACCCGGCCGACGCCAAAGACCTCGCCGTCACCGTTGACGGACTCGCCACCGTGGCGGACATCGCCACCCAGCTCTGGGCGGCCGATCCGGCACGGCGGGGAACCCCTCCGCCGTCGAACCTGTCCCTGAGCATCGAGGAGGCCTTCGCCGCCGGCGGCATGAAGGGCAGCATCCTGGACCGCAAGGACAACCTGCTCGAATCCGGGCTGCGGCCGGGCTCCATTGTCGCGCTGACCCAGCTCAGTGAGCAGTTCGCGACGCCCGGCGCGAGCCGGGGACCGGCGGCGGCGACGCTGCGCGTGCTGTCCGGGCCCGACGTCGGACGCGAATTCTCGCTGCCGTCGGGCACCAGCTACATCGGCCGCGACCGCGACGTCGACATCCGGCTCACGGACCCGCTGACCTCCAAGCGGCACGCCCGGATCACGGTCGGCGAGACGGTCGAGATCGTGGACACGAATTCGGCCAACGGGCTGCTGATGGACGGGCTGCCGGTCACCCGCGCCACACTGAACTCCTCGGACACCGTGGCCCTGGGCGACACCACCGTCTCGGTGGTCTCGCTCGGCACCGGGCACAGTTCCGCCCCGAGCTCGCCGCTGATCGACTTCAACCGCTCGCCGCGTGTGGTGCCCCGGTTCGAGCTGCAGAAACGGATGCTTCCGGCCGGGCCCAAGCGCCAGGAGCACCACGCGTTCCCGTACATCATGCTGCTCGCGCCGCTGATGATGGGAGGCATCCTGTTCGCCGTCACGCAGAACGTGCTCTCGGTCGTGTTTATGCTGATGATGCCGCTGTTCATCGTGGGCCACTACGTGGACCAGAAGCTGCAGGCGAAGCGGGAGCGCAAGGAACAGCTCAAGCAGTTCCGCGAGTCCATGGCCGTCTTCCGGACGGACATCACCCGGCTGCAGAACGTGGAACGCTCCGTCCGGCTGCAGGAAGCACCTTCGGTCAGCGACACAGTCGACTCGATCTACAAACTCGGCCCGCTGCTCTGGACCCACCGGCCCGAGCACACCGGCTTCCTGGGACTGCGCTTCGGCCTGGGCACCGGGCCCTCGCGGATCCAGTTCGAGGAGCCCAACAGCAACGACACCGAGGCCGAATACATGGTCGAAATCCAGGAATGCATGGCGCAGTTCCGGGACATCGAAGGCGTGCCGATCGTGTCGCAGCTGCGCTCCGCCGGGTCCTTCGGCCTCGCCGGGTCCCGCGGCCTCGTCGATGATGTGGCCCGCGGCATGGTCCTGCAGCTCGTCGGCCTGCACTCACCCGCGGAAGTGGTGCTGGCCGCCATCACCTCGGCGCAGTCGAAGGAACGCTGGGAATGGCTGCAGTGGCTCCCGCACGTCGGCTCCGGCCACAGCCCGCTCAGCGGCGACCACCTCGCCGCCGGCCCCGCGGGCGGCTCTGCCCTGCTGTCCCGGCTCGAGGACCTGATTGACCAGCGGGAGGCAGGCTCCCAGACGCCCCGCCCGGCCCTGCGGCCCGGCGTCGACCCGCTCAGCACGGACCTTCCGGGACCGCTCCTGCCCACCGTGCTGGTGGTCGTCGAGGACGACGCCCCGGTGGACCGCGGCCGGCTCACCCGGGTCCTCGAACGGGGCCCGGACTCCGGCGTGCACGTGATGTGGGTGGCATCCTCGGTGCAGCAGCTTCCGGCCGCGTGCCGGGACTTCATGGCCGTCGACGGCGACCACGGCACCACCACCGGCCAGGTCCGGCTCGGCCGGCACACCTTCCCGGTGAGCTGCGAAAGCCTCGACGCCGGCCTCGCCGCCCAGCTGGCCCGCATGCTGGCACCCGTCGTCGACGTCGGCAAGCCGCTGGAGGACGACTCCGACCTGCCGCGTGCCGTGTCCTACGCGACCCTGATCGGCAAGGACTTCCTGGACAACCCGGCGGCCGTGGCCGAGCGCTGGACCGAAAACAATTCGGTGCGGGCCTCCGCCGTGCCCAACCGCAAGGACAACGGCACGCTCCGGGCCCTGGTCGGCTCCAAGGGCATTGAACCGCTCTACCTCGACCTCAAGAACGAGGGTCCGCACGCCCTGGTCGGTGGCACCACCGGGGCCGGCAAGTCCGAGTTCCTGCAGTCGTGGGTGATGGGCATGGCCGCGGCCTACAGCCCGGACCGGGTGAGCTTCCTCTTTGTCGACTACAAGGGCGGCGCCGCGTTCGCGGACTGCCTGCACCTGCCGCACACCGTGGGCCTGGTCACCGACCTCTCCCCGCACCTCGTCCGCCGCGCGCTGACCTCGCTGCGGGCCGAACTGCACCACCGGGAACGGCTGCTGAACCGGAAAAAGGCCAAGGACCTGCTGGAACTCCAGCGCGAAGCGGACCCGGACGCGCCGCCGTACCTGATCATCATCGTGGACGAGTTCGCGGCCCTCGCCACCGAGGTGCCGGAGTTCGTCGACGGTGTGGTGGACGTCGCCGCCCGCGGCCGTTCCCTGGGCCTGCACCTGATCCTGGCCACCCAGCGCCCGGCCGGCGTGATCAAGGAAAGCCTGCGCGCCAACACCAACCTGCGGGTGGCGCTGCGGATGGCCGACGTGGACGACGCAATCGACATCCTCGGCGTGCCGACGGCCGCCTACTTTGACCCGTCCATTCCCGGACGCGGCGCCGCCAAGACCGGCCCCGGCCGGATCCAGGGTTTCCAGACCGGGTACGCCGGCGGCTGGACCACCGAGAAGCCGCAGCGGCCGCAGATCGAGATCGTCGAGATGGCCTTCGGCTCCGGCCCGGCCTGGGCCGCCCCGGCACCGGAGACCCCGGTGAAGGAAGAGGCGGCGGGCCTGAACGACATCGCCCGGATGACGGCCAACATCATCAGGGCCGCCGACGTGCTCTCCATCGACCCGCCGCGCAAGCCCTGGCTGGACGAACTCGCCACCACCTACGACTTCTCCCGGCTGCCGAACCCGCGCACGGACGAGCGGCTGCTCCTCGGGGTGGCGGACGACCCGGCCCATCAGGACCAGCCCACGGTGTTCTACGAGCCGGACCGGGACGGCAACATGGCCATCTACGGCACCGGCGGTTCGGGAAAGTCCGCGGCCCTGCGCGGCATCGCGATCGCCGCCGCGGTCACCCCGCGCGGCGGGCCGGTGAACGTCTACGGCATTGACTGCGGCTCGTCGGGGCTGAAGATGCTCGATGAGCTGCCGCACGTCGGCGAGATCATCAACGGCGACGACGTCGAACGCGTCGGCCGGCTGCTGCGCTGGCTCCGGGACCTCGCCGATGACCGCGCCGCCCGCTATTCGGAGGTCCGCGCGTCGACCATCGTGGAGTACCGGACCCTCGCGCAACGGCCGGAGGAAAAACGGATCTTCGTGCTGGTGGACGGCATGTCCGCGTTCCGCGAGGCCTACGAATACAGCAAGCTCTCCGCGCTGTGGGACATCTTCCTGCAGCTGGCCACCGACGGCCGTCCGCTGGGCATCCACCTCGTGGTCAGCGGGGACCGGCCCAACTCCGTGCCGGCGTCGCTGCTGGCCTCGATCCAGCGCCGGCTGGTGCTGCGCCTCTCCTCCGAGGACGACTACCTGTCGATGGATGTGCCCAAGGACGTCCTGGGCCAGGCCTCGCCTCCGGGCCGCGGCCTGCTGGGCAACCTCGAGGTTCAGCTCGCGGTACTCGGAGGCAACTCCAACCTTGCCGTGCAGGCCCGCGAGGTGCACAAACTCACCGAGGCCATGCTGCGCCAGGGCGTCGAACGCGCCCCGCAGATCGAGCGCCTGCCGGACCAGATCGACCTCGACATCCTGCCCGCCGGCAGCCCGGACCTGCCGGTGATCGGCGTCGACGACGAGACGCTCCAGCCCGCCGAGATCCTGGCCAAGGGCCCGCTGCTGCTGGCCGGCCCGCCCGGCTCCGGCCGCACCGTGGCCCTGGTGACCCTGGCCTACGCGCTGCGGCGTTCTAATCCCGGCGTCGAACTGCTGTATATCGGCTCCCGGCGCTCCGCCGCGGCGTCCCTGAAGCTTTGGGACCGCTCCGTGGTGGGCGCGGACGACGTCGAGGAAACCATCGATGAGTTGGTGGACTACTCCACCGGCACCCCGGGCAAGCTCGCGATCTTCATCGAGGGGCTGACCGACTTCACCGACACGGGAGCGGAATCCGGGATCGAACGGCTCATCACCGCCTCGATCAAGGCCGAACAGTGGGTGGTGGGCGAATCCGAGACCTCCACCTGGTCCTCGGCCTGGTCCCTCGCGCAGCCGTTCAAGTCCGGCCGCCGGGGCCTGTTGCTGAACCCGGGCGACATCGAGGGCGACAGCCTGCTCAGCACCTCGCTGGGCCGGGTCAGCACGGACTTCATCCCCGGCCGCGGCTACATCGTGGGCCGCGGCAAGGTCCGCAAGCTCCAGGTCGCGCTGCCGCCGGAGAACCGGAACTAAGCGGAGCGGTACTGCTTGTACGTCATGCTGCCGCGTGCTTAGGTGATTCAACGGCGGCAGCAGCTGCATCTATCCGTTCACAAAAGGCAACCCCGCCTACGCGGTGCATCCTCACACAGCCGCTTCACCCAGCAGAACTGGAGGAACACAAAATGAAACAGCAGCATGCCCGTGCAGCTATCGGTCTGACAGCCCTGGGCGCTTTCCTTGTCGCATGTTCGGGAACCTCTCCGGCAAGCACGCCGTCCACGTCTGCCTCGCCGGCCGAAGCAACGCAGGCATCCAAAGCGGAAGGCAACTTCACAGCCTGGGCCGAAGGCAATGTTGCAACCACGTACAACCCCGACCTCGTCCCCATCGGAGGCAAGGCCGAGGCCACCGTGTCAGTCCGGGGCGAGGGGACCGAAACGAAACTGATGGTCCACGCTCTGATGCCGAATCGCCACTATGGTGCCCACGCCCATGTGAAGCCGTGCGGGGTCGACGGAGCCGCCGCGGGACCGCATTACCAGGACCGGATTGATCCGGTGACACCCTCCGTGGATCCCGCGTACGCGAATGCCGACAACGAAATCTGGCTGGATTTCCTCACGGACGCCGAAGGCAACGCGTCCGTGGAATCCAGCGTTGCTTGGAAGGCCCGAGGCGGCGAAGCACAGTCCATCATCATTCATGAGACTCACACCATGACCGAAGCCGGCAAGGCGGGAACCGCCGGCACCCGCCTGGCTTGCATTGATGTGGACTTCACCCCGACACAGTGACGCGACAGCAACTTGCCGCAGTGTCATAGGCGGTGGCCCAGGCCTGGCCCGAGACCTCCCAGGCTGCCGGACCCGGTTCCACTGGACAACGCGCTGGCAGAGGATCACCCTTGGACTTAACCCTCCGACGGCGCATCGCTGACCTCGGGCGGTCGCGTGCCGCCGGTGTCGGGCACCCATGAGATGTCGGTTCCGTCGGGTTCGCTTGAACATGGCTCCGTGACGACTGGAGGACCGGCGACATGACGAACAGCAACGCTTACGATCATCACGGGCGAACATCGCGGACTTCGAGGAACGGTGCGCGGCGACGGTGGACGCTCTGGTTGATCCCGGCCCTGACCGCCGCACTCGTTGTGCCGGCGGTGTCGAGCGCCGGCACCTCGAACGCTCGGAACGCGGCGCCGGCGGACACGGACGTCCTGATCGAATGGAACACCATCGCCCAAGACCACGTCATCCCACTGCGCCCCACGGCTCACGGCCAGCTCCGCGGCATGGCGATGGTTCAAGGCGCGGTGTACGACGCAGTGAACGCCATCGACCGCGGGTACCAGCCCTATCTGCTCGACGTCGACGGCGTCGGGCCGGAGGCATCGCTTGATGCGGCGATCTCGACCGCCGCACACCACGTGCTCGTCACGCTGGTCCCGTCGGACCAAGTAGCTGGCCTCGACGCCGCGTACGAAGGTACGCTCGCGGGCGTCACCGACGGCCCGAACAAGGACGAAGGCGTCGCCTCCGGTGAGGCCGCCGCGGCGGCGATGATCCTCGCGCGCACCGACGACGGGTTCATGACCCCGTTCGAGTTCGACATCGGACCCGATCCCGGCGATTGGCGGCCCGTCACGCCCGATGCGCTCGATCCGGACGCCTGGGTGGCCAATCTCAAACCGTTCATCATCGAGAGTCCCGACCAATTCCGCTCGGAGGGACCCAACCCGCTGAGGAGTGCCGAGTACGCAGCGGACTTCAACGAGGTCAAGGAGATCGGTGCGCTCACGAGTACCACTCGAACCGACGACCAGACCACTTCTGCCATCTTCTGGCAAGCCACGCCGGTGGCAATCTGGAACGGCGTGTTCCGCAGCCTCGCCGTGGAGCACGGACTCGACGTGGCCGACGCGGCTCGGCTGTTCGCGATGACCAACCTCGCCGCCGCTGATGGCGCGGTCGCTTGCTGGAACGACAAGTACTACTGGAACTTCTGGCGTCCGATGGCGGCGATCCGCGAAGCCGACACCGACGGCAATCCGGAGACTGCAGCCGATCCCACATGGAAACCGCTCTTCGATCCATCGACAGCGACCGTCCCGCCGCTCGGCACACCGCCGTTCCCGGACCACCCATCCGGTCACGGCTGCGTCAGCGGCGCCACTCTCTACGCGGCGCAGGAGTTCTTCGGCACGGACGAGGTCACCTTCGACGTGAACTCCGGTCGCTTCCCCGGCAAGCCACGGCACTTCGACGGATTCTCAGCGGCGATACAGGAGATCATTGATGCTCGCGTCTGGGGCGGCATCCACTTCCGCACCGCCGACGTGCAGGGCGCCGAGCTCGGCAACGAGGTGGCGTTGTGGCTCAGCGATCACTACTTCCAGCCGGCGCGCCATGACCGTCGCTGAGTCCTGCGACCAGTGGGTGGTGGCGGAGATCCCCGGCGCGATCGAGAAGCTGCCCGCCGGTGGCGTGGTCGGGCGCTTCATCGCGATGAACGAGTAAAGGCCCCCGCCCGGTGGCCGTTGCAGCACCCGTTGACTCGGGTGCCGCAGCGGCCGCTGCGGGTTGCAGTGGTGCCCGCTCCTGACCGGACAATGTCGGCGATCTAGGGCAGGATAGGTCTGTGAGCACAGGGAACACTGCAGCAGAAGCCGACACGCACACCCCCTCCGAGGCCGTGCGCGAAGAGTACGAGGTCCTCGTCGAGGAGGTCCGCAAGCACCGCTTCGCGTACTACCAGGAGGACGCGCCGATCATTTCGGACGCCGAGTTCGACGAGCTCTACCGGCGGCTGGAAACGATCGAAGCCATACACCCGGAACTCGTGGCCAACGATTCCCCGACCCAAGAAGTGGGCGGCGAGGTGTCCGCCGCCTTTACCGCCGTCGAACACCTGCAGCGGATGTACAGCCTGGAGGACGTCTTCTCCCTTGAGGAGCTGGAGGCGTGGATCGCCAAAGCGGAGGCGAACATCGCCAGGCTCGGCAACGGGACCCCAGCCTGGCTCACCGAACTCAAAATCGACGGACTCGCCGTCAACCTGCTCTACCGCGACGGCGTGCTGATCCGGGCCGCCACCCGCGGCGACGGCACCACGGGGGAGGACATCACCCACAACGTCCTCACCATCAAGGAGATCCCGCAGCAGCTCCGCGGCGAGGGCTTCCCCGCAGAGATGGAGGTCCGGGGCGAGGTCTTTATCCCGTCCCAGGCCTTCGCCGAATTCAACGAGGCGCTAATCGAGGCCGGCAAGGCGCCGCTGGCCAACCCCCGCAACGCCGCCGCCGGCTCGCTGCGCCAAAAGGACCCCGCGGAAACCGCCAAGCGCCCGCTCCGGATGTACGTGCACGGCATCGGCGCCCGCGAAGGACTCGCCACGGCCAGCCAATCGGAGACCTACCGTCGGCTCGCCGAGTGGGGTCTGCCCACCAGCCCGTACTTCGAAGTCCTGCCCGGGCTGACGGACGTGCTGGCATTCATCACCCGCTACGGCGACAAGCGCCACAGCCTCACCCACGAAATCGACGGCATCGTGGTCAAGGTCGACGACTTCGCCACCCAGCGCGCGCTCGGCTACACCTCCCGGGTTCCGCGCTGGGCCGTGGCGTACAAGTATCCGCCCGAGGAAGTGAACACCAAGCTGCTGGACATCGCGGTCAATGTCGGCCGCACCGGCCGCGTCACCCCGTACGGCGTGATGGAGCCCGTCAAGGTGGCCGGCTCCACCGTGGAAATGGCCACCCTGCACAACCAGGAGGTCGTCAAGGCCAAGGGCGTCAAAATCGGCGACATCGTGGTGCTGCGCAAGGCCGGGGACGTCATCCCGGAGATCGTCGGGCCGGTCCTGGCCCTGCGGGAGCAGCAGGATCCGCCGGTCCGGGACTTTGTGATGCCCACCGAATGCCCCGCCTGCGGCACCCCCCTGGCGCCGGCCAAGGAGGGGGACGTGGACATCCGCTGCCCCAACGCCCGCTCCTGCCCGGCGCAGCTGCGCGAACGCGTGTTCCACCTCGCCGGTCGCGGCGCCTTCGACATCGAGGCCCTCGGCTGGGAAGCCGCCATCGCCCTGACCCAGCCGGAGGAGCCCGAGACCCCGCCGCTGACCACCGAGGCGAACCTGTTCCGGCTGACCCCCGCGGACCTCGCCGACGTCCGCATCCGGCGGGAGAAGCGCTCCAAGGGCGTGGCCACCGGCGAGTTCGAGCTGGTGCCGTACTTCTTCAGCAAGGGCACCGCCAAGGCCCCGTCCAAACCCACGGCCACCACGGAGAAGCTGTTCCGCGAGCTGGAGAAGGCCAAGACCCAGCCGCTCTGGCGGGTCCTCGTGGCGCTGTCCATCAGGCACGTCGGCCCGAGGGCCTCCCGCGCCCTCGCGACGGCCTTCGGCAGCATGGACAACATCCGGCAGGCCTCCGAGGAGGAGCTCGCTCACGTCGACGGCGTCGGGCCGGTGATCGCGGCGGCCCTGACCGAATGGTTCACCGAGGACTGGCACCGCGAGATCGTCGACACCTGGGCGGCCGACGGCGTCCGGATGAAGGACGACCGCGACGAATCCATGCCCCGGACCCTGGAGGGACTGACAATCGTGGTGACCGGCAGCCTGGAGAGCTACAGCCGGGACGAGGCGAAGGAAGCCATCCTGATCCGCGGCGGCAAGGCATCCGGCTCAGTCTCGAAGAAGACGGACTACGTTGTGGCCGGCGAGAACGCGGGCACCAAGCTGGACAAGGCCGAACAGCTCGGCGTGCCGGTCCTGGACGAAGACGGCTTCCGCGCGCTGCTGGCCAACGGCCCGGCGGACGGCCCGGCGGACGGTCCGGCGGACGGTACCGCCGGTCCTTCGGCGGGAAGTCCCGCGGAACCGGGCGCCGCCGCGGACGACGACGCCGGCGACGGCGCTGTTGAGGACGCCGAAGAGGACCACCAGGAAGTCGTGGCCGAGTGAGCGGCGGCTCCGCCGACCGGTCCGCCGATTTCCTGCCGGCCGCGTTGCTGGAACTCGCACAGCAGGCGGCAGCGGCCGGGGCTGCGGTGCTGGCCGGCCGGAACGCGGCCCAGCTGGACGTCAACAACAAGGGCGACTCCGGGGACTGGGTGACCGCCTTCGACCTCGCCGCGGAAACCGCCGTCCGGGACGTCATCACCGCGGCGAGGCCGTTCGACACGATCACCGGCGAGGAGGGCGGCACCGTCCTTCCGGCGTCGCCCAGCGGCTACCGCTGGTCGATCGACCCGCTCGACGGGACCACTAACTTCATCCGCAACATCGTCTACTACGGCACCTCCGTGGCCGTGGCGGACCCCGACGGCGTCTGGCTGGCCGGCGTCGTGAACGCCCCGGCCCTGGGCCGGCGGTACTACGCGCTCCGCGGGCAGGGCGCCTGGCTCGAGGAGGATGGCCGGCTGACGCAGCTGTTCGGACCGGTCGCGGGCCGCGCCGGGCAGATCCTGGCCACCGGTTTCAGCTACGACCCGGACGTGCGGGCCGAACAGGCGGCCGGGCTGGGCAGCATCATGGACGGCTTCGCCGACGTCCGCCGGCTCGGGTCCGCCGCCTTGGACCTCTGCCTCGTGGCGGACGGCACCCACGACGCCTACGGTGAACGGGGCCTGAACGAACACGACTTCGCCGCCGGCGCCCTGATCGCCGAGGAAGCCGGCTGCTGGGTGCGCCGACCGCGGCTGACCAGCCCGCTGGACGGCGGGCCCTCCGACGACGAGCGCCTCGCGGCCTGGACCTGCGCCGGGACGCTGGAACTCTCCGGCAAGTTCCCGCTCTGACCCTGACCCCGCGGGCAGCGCCTCTGAACCTGCGGGCAGCGCCGTTCTGATAGTTCAGTCACGGAAACGGGTGTTCCGTGACCCGGCGCGGGAGCCCGCCCGTACCATGGACAGGTGCATCCTCAGATCCTCATCCGCCCCGCAGTTCCGGCCGACTACGACGCCATCGCGCGCATCACCCGGGACGCCTATCTGGCCGCAGGCTACTTTGCGAGCGCCGACCACCCGTACATGCGGCAGGTCCAGGACGTGGCCCGGCGGGCCGCGAAGGCCACCATTTGGGTGGCGCAACGCGAGGGAAGCATCGTCGGCTCCGTGACCCTCGCCGTCGCCGGCGAACCCTACGCGGACATCGCCGAGGCCGACGAGCTGGAATTCCGGATGCTCGTGGTGGACCCTGCCGTGCAGCGCAGCGGTGCCGGCAAAGCCATGGTCCACGCCATCCTGGACCATGCCCGGTCGCTGCCCGGAATCAACGCCGTGGCACTGACCACGGGCCTGACCTGGGAAAGCGCCCACGGGCTCTACCAGAAGACCGGCTTCCAGCGGGCGCCGGAGCGTGACTGGATCGTGCCGGACACCGACATCAGGCTGCTGGTCTACCGCCAGGAGCTGTAAGCCGCCGGACGGCTGCCGGGACGGAAAGAGCCGGAGGGCCGCCGCTTTCGGTGGGGTAGGGTTTGGGACAATCGCAACGCTCACCCTGGAGGATCCATGGCACCGCACATCCCCGGCTCAATCGACGAGAAGCTCCTCGGTCTGTACCTCTCGGACCACCTGACCGGCGCCACCGCCGGCCTCTCCCGGATCCAGCGCATGGCCGAGGCCTTCGCCGACACTCCGGTGTCCGCCGAGCTGTCCCGGGTCAGCGCGGAAATCACCCGGGAACGCGACGTGCTCTCCGGCCTGATCCAGGACCTGGGCCTGCGGCGGCGCCCGCACCGGCAGGCCGCCGCCTGGCTGGCCGAGCACGCCGGCCGGCTCAAGCTGAACGGGCGGATCGTGCGCCGGTCCCCGCTGACCATGGTGCTGGAGGCCGAGCTGATGCGCGCCGCGATCCTGGGAAAGCTCGGCGGCTGGCAGACCCTGGAAGAGCTGGCACCCGAGCTCGGACTCGACCCGGTGACCTTCAGGAAATTCGGAGACGACGCCCGGTCCCAGATCGAGGCCCTCAGCCGCGTCCACGAGCACGCCCGCAGCAACGCCTTCCGCAAGCACCGGGACATCAGCACCTGACCGTCAAAAGCTCATTCTGCGACCTGCAGTCTCCGTCCGGGGGCACTTTGGGCACAATGTTCGACGCCGGCGCTTTAGATGACGGCGTGTCCGCGCCAATGTGCCCCCGGAGTGCCGAAAGCCTCGGCAGCGGGGTGCAGCCCGGCAGGAACCCCACCCGGCCGACACACTTGCGCCGGGTTACCGGCAGCGCCGCCCGCCGCCCTAAAGTGGTGCCGACTCCACGGCACACTGCGAAAGGCACCTCCATGCGCAAGACCTTCGGCACCGGTTCCGTCTGGGAACAGAAGGTCGGCTACTCCCGGGCGGTCCAGGTGGACAACACCCTCTACATCTCCGCCACCGCCGCCAGCGGCGAGGACGGCGTGGTCGGCGGGGACTTCTACACCCAGACCCGCTCAATCCTGGACAAGCTCGGTACCGTCCTGGCCGACGCCGGCTTCGGCTTCGCCGATGTGGTGCAGTCCAAGCTGTACCTGACGGACATCAGCCAGTGGGAGGAAGCCGGACGCGCCCACGGTGAAGTCTTCGGCGAGATCCGCCCCAGCCTGGCCCTGGTCCACGTGCTGCCGTTCCTGGACCCCACGATGCTGGTCGAAATCGAACTCGTCGCCCAGAAAAGCACCAGCTGACCCCGCGTTGCTTCGGGGCGCCGGGTCAGGCGCCTGCTGAGGGCGGCAACCCGTAGCGGTGCTCGGGCCGGCCGGTGGTGCCGTAGCGCAGCTGGATGTCGACGGCGCCGTCGTCGGCCAGCGCTGAGAGGTACCGCTGCGCGGTTGCCCGGGAGACGCCCACGCGGGTGGCCACCTCGGCCGCCGAGTACTGCTCGCCCGGCTCCAGCGACTCCAGCACGGCGGCCTCGGTGGCGGACCGGGGCTTGGCCGAGGGAATGACGTCCCCGGGGATCAGCGCGCGCTTGGCCCGTTCCACCGTGTCCTGCGTGACATTCCCCGGCTGGGCCAGGATCCGCCGGTAGCGCGCATAGGAGCGCAGCTGCTGGGACAGCGACTCGGCCGTAAACGGCTTGAGCAGATAGCCCAGCGCCCCGCGCCGGAACGCGAGCCGGAGCGAGGCGGTGTCCGAGGCGGCGCTCAGGATCATCGTGTCCACATCCAGCTGGTGCAGCAGGTCCAGCCCCGACGCGTCCGGCAGAAACACGTCCAGCAGCACGAGGTCGGGGCGCAGGCTGTGGATGGCCTGCAGCGCCAGCGACGCCGATCCGGCCGGGGGCAGGGCCAGGAACCCCGCCACCGAGTCCACATAGGCCGCATGCAGCTTGGCGACGTGGAAATCGTCGTCCACTATCAGCACCCGGAAATCCTCAGACATCGTTGTCCCTTTCGTTGGGCGCCGTCTCATTGAGCGCTGTCGCATTGGGCGCCGTCGTCCCCGGAAGGGTCGCCATGAACACCGCGCCGGGTCCGCCGGCGGAGCCGGGGTCCAGCACCTTCACGTCCCCGCCGCGGCGGCGCGCCAGCTGCCGGGCCAGCGCGAGGCCAAGTCCCTGGCCTGCCCCCGCCCGGGCCGGGCGCTCCGACGTCGTGAATCCTTCCGCGAACACCGCGTCCGCACCGCCCGCCTCGGCGGCAGGCAGTCCGTCGCCGGAATCCCCGACGACGATCAGCAGCGTCCCGCCGCCGGCCCCGGTGCCTTGCTCGTCGAGCACCTCTACCTCGACCCAGCGCTCCGCCGCGGAGCCCGCGACGGCGGCATTTACGGCGTTGTCGATCAGGTTGCCCAGGACCGTGGTGACTTCCTGCGGCTCGGTGACCTGGCCCCGGACGAGGGTTTCCGGGCCGAGCCGCAGGGTCACGCCGCGTTCGTCCGCTTCCACGCCCTTGGCGCCGAGGAAGGCCTGCAGGTACGGGTCCTGGAGCAGCTCGGCCTGGTCCACGGGGAACTTCAGCGGCCCGGTGGCGGCCAGTCGGGCCAGGTAGTCGCGGGCCTGCTGGTGCTGGCCGATGCTCATGAAGCCAGCGATGGTGTGGAGCTGGTTGGCGAACTCGTGCCGCTGGGCCCGCAGCGCGGTGGACATGGTGCCGACGGCGTCCAGCTGGCGGGTCAGCTGCTGGAGCTCGGTCCGGTCCCGCAGCATGACCACCCAGCCCAGGTCCTCGCGGCCGTGCAGCGCCTTGCGGGCGCTCGCCACCAGCACGCGCCCGCCGGCAACCAGTTCCACCGCGTCGCCTTCCGCGGCGTCGGCCCGGGTCAGGGCGGGCAGCTGGGCCGGCACGGGGGCGTCGGCCCACGGCGTTCCGGTGAGATCGGGCTGGCCCAGCAGGCGCTGGGCCGCGGAGTTGAACACGCTGATCCGGCCGTCCGCCGCGACGCCGATCACGCCGTCGTCGACCCCCTGCAGGACCGCGACCTGGTCGTGGACGAGGGTGCTGATTTCCTCCGGTTCCAGGCCCAGGGTCAGCCGCTGGAGCCGGCGCCGGAGCAGGAAGGAGGCGAGCACGCCCACCACCAGGGCGCCGGCGGCGGTCAGGGCGATCGGGACAATGTCCCGGGACAGGCTCTGGCTGATGGATTCCGTGGAGTAGCCCACGCTGACCTCGCCGATCACCGCCTCCGAGCCCGGGGCGAACACGGGAACCTTGGCGCCGGCAGACGGTCCCAGCGTCCCGGTGTTCCGGGTGGTGACCTCCTTGCCGGCCAGTGCCTCGGACGGATCCGTGCTGACCCGTTCGCCCAGCCGCTCGGCGTCGGGGTGGGCAAGCCGCAGGCCGGTCTCATCGGTGATGACGACAAACAGGGCCCCGGTGCGGGTGCGCGCCCCCTCGGCGGCGGCCATCAGGGGACCGGTCAGCAGCTCGGCCGGCGGGGGAGTGCCGGGCAGCGCGCTGATCTGCTGCACTTCCGCGCGCACCTCGGGGTCCGAGGCCACAGTCCGGGCCAGCGTCAGGGCCTGGTTCTCGGACTCCCGGCCCAGCCGCTCGTAGGTCAGCCAAGCATGGACGGCAGCGCTGAGGAGGACCACAAGCGCCACGACGCCCAACTGCAGCAGGAGGGTTTGGGTGGAGAACCGCAGGGGAGTCCGGCCGGTCAAACGCCGGCCGGTCAAACTCGGGCCGGGTAAGCGTGGCACGGCGGTCCTCCTTCGGGTGTGAGCACAATGCGCAAAATGCGTCCAATAAGCAGTATGCCAATCAAATGAGGCAAAGACCCAGCCGTGACGCGCGCCACTCTAACGTCTGTAGTACGCATCACACCGGGGTGGTGCGATTCAATGAAGAAGGAGCCGGCCGTGCTGGTATTACTAGGATTCGCCATGATCGCGGTATTCATGGTGCTCATCATGACGAAGAAACTGACACCAGTGCTGGCGCTCATCATCGTCCCCACCGTCTTCGGACTCTTCGCCGGCGCAGGCCTCGGCATAGGCCCTATGGTCATGGACTCGATGAAGTCGATGACGTCCACGGCCGCCCTGCTGATGTTCGCCATCATCTACTTCGGCCTGATGATCGACGTCGGGCTCTTCGACCCGCTGGTCCGGTTCATCCTGCGCAAGCTCGGCAACGACCCCGCAAAGGTGGTCCTTGGCACGGCCATCCTCGCAGCGGCAGTGTCTCTCGACGGCGACGGCTCCACCACCTTCATCCTCACCACCGCGGCCATGCTGCCGGTCTATCTGCGCCTCAAGATGAGCCCGGTGGTCCTGACCTGCGTGGCGGGCCTCGCCAACGGCACCATGAACATCCTGCCCTGGGGCGGCCCCACCGCCCGTGCCGCAACCGCGCTGAAGCTCGACGTCAACGATGTCTTCGTCCCGATGATCCCCTCGCTGATCGCCGGGCTCGTGGTCGTGTTCGTCTTCGCCTGGCTCCTGGGCCTGCAGGAGCGCAACCGGCTCCGCGCCACCGCCCCGGAGATCTGGGCCGACGGCGCCGGATTCGACGGCGGCACCGGCGGCAGCCGCACCGGCCGCTTCGGGTTCGGCCGCACGGGCTCCGCCCCGGCCGGGGGAGTCCCCGCCGCCGGCGGTTCCTCGGTCGCCGTCCTGGAACGCACCGAGGACCTCGTGGACGACCGCGATTCCGCCATGGCGGACACCGCACTGGACCCCAACCGCGCCACCCTGCGTCCCAAGCTGTTCTGGTTCAACCTCGGCCTGACGGTGGCAGTCATGGTGACGCTCGTTGCCAACATTGTTCCGCTCCCGTACGTCTTTATGGTGGGTTCCGCCATCGCCCTGCTGGTCAACTTCCCGAATGTCAAGGAACAGAGCGCCCAGCTGATCGCCCACGCGCCCTCGATCGTCGCCGTCGTCAGCATGGTCATGGCCGCCGCGGTCCTCACCGGCGTCCTGAACGGCACCGGCATGGTCAAGGCGATGTCCGAATGGCTCGTGGCGATCATCCCCGCCGACATGGGCCCGTTCATGGCCATCATCACCGGCGTGCTGAGCATCCCGATGACGTTCTTCATGAGCAACGACGCCTTCTACTTCGGCGTCCTGCCGGTCCTTAGCGAGACCGCGGCCCACTACGGCGTCAGTGCCGCGGACATGGCCCGGGCCTCGATCACCGGCCAGCCGTTCCACCTGCAGAGCCCGCTGGTCCCCGCGATCCTGCTCCTCGTGTCGCTCGCCAAGGTGGACCTGGGCGACCACCACAAGAAGGTCCTCTGGCGCACCGCCGTCATCTCCCTGGTCATGCTCGCCGTCGGTGTCCTCACCGGAGCCATCGGCATCGGCTAACAAACCCACGAGGTGACAGTTCGCGCCGGTGTTTGCTCAAAACATCGGCGCGAACTGTCACTTCGGCGTTAACACCCTTGCCGCAGGGGGTCCGCCGGGAAGTAACAGCAGGCGAACCCACGTAGACTGGGACGGAAAATAATCCGAACTTGCAGGGGAGATCCATGGCTGCGATCAACCGCGACGACGTCGCGCATCTCGCGCGTCTCGCGCACATCGAGATGAGTGCTGAAGAGCTCGACAGGATGGCCGGCGAACTCGCCGTCATCGTCGATTCAGTGAAATCCGTCAGTGAAGCCGCCGGTGATGACGTCCCGGCCACGTCCCACCCGATCCCGCTGACGAACGTGTTCCGCGAGGACGTTGTGGGCCACACTTTCACGGCCGAGGAGGCACTCTCCGGCGCCCCCGATGCGTACGAAGGCCGTTTCAAGGTCCCGGCAATCCTGGATGAGGGCTAAGAACATGACTGAGAACAACGCACTGATCCGCTCCTCCGCCGCGACGCTCGCCGGCAAGCTGGCCGCCCGCGAAGTCTCCGCCGTCGAGGTCACCCAGGCGCACCTGGACCGCATCGCCGCCGTCGACGGCAAGGTCCACGCCTTCCTGCACGTCAACACGGACGAGGCGCTCGCCGTCGCCGCCGAGGTCGACGCGATCCGCGCCGCCGGCGGTGCCGCTGCACAGGAGCTGCACGCCCTCGCCGGGGTGCCGATCGCGGTCAAGGACCTGATCGTCACCGTCGGCCAGCCCACCACGGCCGGCTCGAAAATCCTGGAAGGCTGGCACAGCCCCTACGACGCCACCGTGGTCAAGCGGCTGCGCGCCGCGAAAATGCCGATCCTGGGCAAGACCAACCTGGACGAATTCGCGATGGGCTCCTCCACCGAGCACTCCGCGTACGGCCCCACCCACAACCCCTGGGACCTGGACCGGATCCCCGGCGGCTCCGGCGGCGGGTCCGCGGCCGCCGTCGCGGCCTTCGAGGCCCCGCTGGCCCTCGGCACCGACACCGGCGGCTCGATCCGTCAGCCCGGCGCCGTCACCGGCACCGTCGGCGTGAAGCCCACCTACGGCGGCGTGTCCCGCTACGGCGCGATCGCGATGGCCTCCTCGCTGGACCAGATCGGCCCGGTCTCGCGCACGGTGCTGGACTCCGCCCTGCTGCACCAGGTCATCGGCGGGCACGATCCGCACGACTCCACCTCGCTGCCGGACCCGCTGGAGGACCTCGTCGCCGCCGCGTCGATCGGCAACGTGCACGGCATGAAGATCGGCATCATCAAGGAACTCCACGGCGAGGGCTACCAGACCGGCGTCGAGAACCGCTTCAACGAATCCCTCGAGCTGCTCAAGGGCGCCGGCGCCGAAATCGTGGAGGTGTCCTGCCCCAACTTCAAGTACGCCCTGGGTGCCTACTACCTGATCATGCCCTCGGAGGCCTCCTCCAACCTGGCCAAGTTCGACGGCGTCCGGTACGGCCTGCGCGTGCTGCCCGAAGACGGCCCGATGACGATTGAACGCGTCATGGCCGCCACCCGCGCGGCCGGCTTCGGCGACGAGGTCAAGCGCCGCATCATCCTGGGCACCTACGCCCTGAGCGCCGGCTACTACGACGCCTACTACGGCTCGGCCCAGAAGGTGCGCACGCTGATCCAGCGCGACTTCGACGCTGCGTTCGCCAAGGCCGATGTCCTGATATCCCCGACGGCGCCGACCACCGCGTTCAAGCTCGGCGAGAAGCTCAACGACCCGCTGGCGATGTACCTCAACGACGTCGCCACCATCCCCGCCAACATGGCCGGCGTCCCCGGGCTCTCGCTGCCCGGCGGCCTGGCCGACGAGGACGGGCTGCCGGTCGGCGTCCAGTTGCTGGCCCCGGCCCGCCAGGACGCCCGGCTGTACCGCGTCGGTGCGGTGCTGGAATCCCTGCTTGAGGCCCAGTGGGGCGGCCCGCTGCTGGACCAGGCCCCTTCCCTGACGGCCCCTGCCCTCAATGACACCGTCGCGAGCCACGGAGGTTCCCACTAATGTCTGACGCAACCCTCAGCTTCGAAGAGGCGATGGAGAAGTACGATCCCGTCCTGGGCTTCGAGGTCCACGTGGAGCTCAACACCAAGACGAAGATGTTCTCCTCCGCCCCGAACGTGTTCGGCGACGAGCCCAACACCAACGTCAACGAGGTGGACCTGGGCATGCCCGGCGTGCTGCCGGTGGTGAACAGGACCGCGATCGAGTCCTCGATCAAGATCGGCCTGGCGCTCAACTGCACCATCGCCGAGAGGTGCCGCTTCGCCCGGAAGAACTACTTCTACCCGGACACCCCGAAGAACTTCCAGACCTCCCAGTACGACGAGCCCATCGCGTACGACGGCTACCTGGACATCGAGCTCTCCGACGGCACCGTGTTCCGCGTCGAAATCGAGCGCGCGCACATGGAGGAGGATGCCGGGAAGCTGACCCACATGGGCGGCGCCACCGGCCGCATCCAAGGCGCGGACTACTCCCTCGTGGACTACAACCGCTCCGGTGTGCCGCTCGTCGAGATCGTGACCAAGCCGATCGAGGGCGCCGGCAGCCGTGCACCCGAACTCGCCAAGGCCTACGTCGCCGCGGTCCGCGAGATCGTCAAGAACCTCGGCGTCTCGGACGCCAAGATGGAACGCGGCAACGTCCGCTGCGACGCCAACGTCTCGCTCCGCCCGCACGGCCGCGAACGCTTCGGCATCCGCTCCGAGACGAAGAACGTCAACTCGCTGCGCGCTGTGGAACACGCCGTCCACTACGAGATCCGGCGGCACGCCGCCGTCCTGGACTCCGGCGAGCCGGTCATCCAGGAGACCCGCCACTGGCACGAGGACACCCGCTCCACGACCTCGGGCCGGCCCAAGTCCGACGCCGACGACTACCGCTACTTCCCGGAACCGGACCTGGTCCCGATCGTCGCTTCCCGCGAGTGGGTCGAGGAACTCCGGGCCACGCTGCCCGAGCCGCCGGCCGCCCGCCGGAAACGGCTGCAGGCCGACTGGGGCTACTCCGACCTGGAATTCCGCGACGTCGTCAACGCCGGTGTGATGGACGAGATCGAGGAAACCATCGCCGCCGGCGCCACCGCCACGGTGGCCCGCAAGTGGTGGATGGGCGAAATCGTCGGACGCGCCAAGATCGCCGACGTCGACCCCGGCCAGCTCGGCGTCGCACCGGTCACCATCGTGGAACTGAACACGATGGTCGAGGACGGCAAGATCAACAACAAGATGGCCACTGAGGTCCTCGACGGCGTGCTCGCCGGCGAAGGCACCCCGGCGGAGATCGTGGCGAAGCGCGGCCTCGCCGTGGTCTCCGACGACGGGCCCCTGCTCGAAGCCATCGACGCGGCCCTCGCCGCGCAGCCCGGCGTCGCGGACAAGATCCGCGGCGGCAAGCTCCAGGCGATCGGCGCAATCGTCGGCGCCGTCATGAAGGCCACCCGCGGCCAGGCCGACGCCGGCCGCGTCAAGGAGCTGATCCTGGAGCGCCTCGGCGTCGAAGGCTAGGTCCGCCAAGCCCCACCCATCAAGCTCGCAGTTGTTGTCGTGTCAGAACGGCAACACCTGCGAGCTTGCCGGGTTAACGGGGGCCATGTTCAGCCAGCCGCTCCGGCCATATGCTGGGGCCCAAGGTTCCGGTGACAGGCCGGGCACAGGGGGGAAGGGCGAACCAATGGTGGCTCCACAGCGCACCGGATGGCGAAGTGTTGTATTGGCGGGCGGAATCGTCATCGCCCTCAGCGGTGCCGGGGCGGCTGCGGTCTGGGCCGGCACCGCACAGTCCGTGACCCCGCTAACCTTCCCCACGACTTGGGCGGCCCAGCCACCCGGTAATGCGCCCGCAGAAGGGCAGGCCCGGAAGAAAGGCCATGCCGTCCCACTGCATGGCGAAAGCGTGGTCAAGAAGGGCGACGGCGGATTTGAGACCCGGCTGACGCAGCAGGGCACCATCGAGGCCGTTGGCAGTGCGTCGATCACCGTCAAGAGCGAGGACGGCTTCAGCCAGACCTACGCCATCAACGCCGGAACAAAAATCACGAAACTGCCCCCTCCTGCCGCTGACGGCACCATACCGAGAGACAGCGCGGGCAAGCGGCTCAAGCCCGCCGCCGCCACCGCAGCGGACCTCAGGACCGGGGAACAGGTGCGGATCACAGGCGTCAAGGACGGGTCCGGCATCACTGCCGGGCACATTGTTGCCGGAGCCCCGGGCGTTCAGGGGCCGGGCAACGGAGTGGGCAAGGGACTGGGCAACGGACTGGGCAAGCACCTCGGAAACGGGCACTGGAAGGACAAGGCCGCGGGGCAGGCCCCCTAGGGCCGGTCAGTGACCAGCTCGGTCATGATGGTCTGCAGTGCCTCGCAGACCATCATGACCGACCGGCGTTTAAGGTTCTCCGGGCGGGCCAGGATGTCGATCCGGCGCCGGGTGCTGATGCCCTCGAGCGGCCGGAGCACAATGCCCGGGTTCAGCACCGGCCGCGCCGTGTACCGCGGCAGCAGTCCGACCACGCCCCCGGTCGCCACCAGTGCCGCCACCGTGGAGTAGTCGTTGATCCGGTGCACGATGTTCAGTTCCCGGCTGGAGACGGCCGCGACGGCGGAGAGCACGTCCGCGGGGGAGTAGCCGGTGCGGCTGGTCACCCAGGGTTCCCCGACGACGTCGTCCGCCGTCACCGCATTTTGGCCGGCCAGGCGATGCCCGGCCGGCAGCGCGACATCCAGCGGCTCGTGCGCAAGCGGTATCACCGCCACCCGCTCCCCGGGCCAGCGCGGGCTGTGGTCCATCCGGTGCGCGAGGACCAGGTCATACCGGGCGGTCAGCGCGGGGAAGTCCTGCTGGGCGACGTCCTCGTCGGAGAGCAGGATCCGCGGCTGCCCCGGCCCGGCCAGCAGCCGGGCGAGCGGGGCGAACAAGGCCTGGCCCGCGCTGTGGAACCCGCTCAGTGTCACCGGCGCCACCGGCGAGCCGTGGTACGCGCCGATCGCCGTCCGCGCGTCCGCCATGGCGCTGACGACGGCGGCCCCGGCGTCCGCGAGCACCTGCCCGGCCTCGGTCAGGACCAGGTTCCGGCCCTCCTTGCGGGTCAGCGGCACATCCACGGATTTCTGCAGGGCGGCCAGCTGCTGGGACACCGCCGAGGGCGTCACGAGCAGGGATTCGGCAACGGCCTTGACGCTGCCGAGGGCGCCGAGTTCACGGAGCATCTCCAGCTGGTGGATTTCCATGCCGCCCAGTCTATGCGCAAGTAAAAGCTAAATCGTCGATTGAGAAAAATCCGGTTGTGCTAACGCTTTGCAGCGGCTCTAATGGGGTGAGTTGACCCGCACGAGCTGCCCCTGGCAGCGGATCTACCCGTGCCTGCCGAAGGCACAGACAGGAAGGCCCATGAAAGCTCTCTACAAGGCCGGCGCCCACGCAGGGTTCGAGCTCGTGGACCGTCCCGAACCGGAAACGGGACCCGGCGACGTCAAAATCCGTGTCATGACCACCGGCATCTGCGGCACCGACCTGCACATTCAGTCCTGGGACGCGTGGGCGCAGGGCATCATCAACGCCCCCCTGATCGCCGGCCACGAGTTCTACGGCGAGGTCGTCGAGACCGGCGAGGACGTCCTGGACGTCAAGGCCGGCGACCGCGTCTCCGGCGAGGGCCACATCGTCTGCGGCATCTGCCGCAACTGCCGCGCCGGCCGACGGCAGATGTGCATCAACACCGTCAGCGTCGGCGTCCAGCGCGACGGCGCCTTCGCCGAGTACGTCGTGATCCCCGAAACCAACGTGTGGGTCCACCAGGACCCCTCCGTGACGCCGGAACTCGGCGCCATTTTCGACCCCTTCGGCAACGCCGTCCACACCGCGCTCAGCTTCCCCCTCGTCGGCGAGGACGTGCTGATCACCGGCGCCGGGCCCATCGGGCTGATGGCGATCGCCGTCGCCCGCCATGCCGGGGCCCGCAAGATCGCGATCACCGACGTGTCCGCCCCGCGGCTGGAACTGGCCCGCAGGCTCGGCGTCGACCTCGCGATCGACGTCTCGAAGATGCGCGTCAGGGACGCTCAGCGCGAACTGGGCATGCGCGAGGGATTCGACATCGGAATGGAAATGTCGGGACACCCCACGGCGCTGCCTGAGATGATCGACAACATGAACCACGGCGGCCGGATCGCGATGCTGGGACTGCCCAGCCAGTCGATCGACATCGACTGGGGCAAAGTCGTCACACATATGCTGACCATGAAGGGCATCTACGGCCGCGAAATGTTCGAGACCTGGTACGCGATGAGTGCCATGCTCTCCTCCAACCCGGTACTGCACGCCAACATCTCCGCCGTCGTGACGGACACCCTTCCCGCCACCGACTGGGAAAAGGGCTTCGAGATCGCCCGCGCCGGCGTGGGCGGCAAAGTGGTCCTCGACTGGACCTGCTTCTAACCCGCCCCCGATTCGGCCCACCGACCCCACCAGCTGAGGAGCACAACCCATGTATTCAGCCATCAAGGACCAGTTACAGCACGAACTGGACGAGATCCGCAGCGCCGGCCTGTTCAAAACCGAGCGGCACATTGACTCGCCGCAGGCCAACCACATCAAAGCCGGGCAGATCGGCGAGTCCAGCGCGGACGTGCTGAACTTCTGCGCCAACAACTACCTGGGCCTCGCGGACCACCCGGAAATCATCGCCGCCGCCAAGGCCGCGATGGACGACCGCGGCTTCGGCATGGCCAGCGTGCGGTTCATCTGCGGCACCCAGGACCTGCACCTGGCCCTCGAGGAGCGTGTCTCCAAGTTCCTCGGCACCGAGGACACCATCCTGTTCTCCAGCTGCTTCGACGCCAACGGCGGCGTGTTCGAATCGCTCTTCGGCCCGGAAGACGCCGTCATCTCCGACGCGCTGAACCACGCCTCGATCATCGACGGCATCCGGCTCTGCAAGGCCCAGCGCTTCCGCTACGCCAACCAGGACATGGCGGACCTCGAATCGAAGCTGATCGAGGCCACCACCCAGGAGAACCCGGCCCGCCGCAAGATCATCGTCACCGACGGCGTCTTCTCGATGGACGGCTTCCTCGCCCCGCTCGAGGCGATCTGCGACCTCGCCGACAAATACGACGCCATGGTCATGGTGGACGACTCCCACGCCGTGGGGTTTATGGGCGCCAGCGGTGCCGGCACCCCGGAGCACGCCGGCGTCCCGGACCGTGTGGACATCTACACCGGCACCTTCGGCAAGGCCCTGGGCGGTGCGTCCGGCGGCTACGTCTCGGGCCGCAGCGAAGTCGTTGCGATGCTCCGCCAGAAGGCCCGCCCCTACCTGTTCTCCAACTCGCTGGCCCCGGCCATCGTTGCGGCGACGCTCAAGGCCCTGGACCTCGTGGAGAGCTCCGGCGAACTGCGCAGCAAGCTGTTCGCCAACGCTGCGCTGTTCCGGAGCCGGATGTCCGAGGAGGGGTTCGAGCTGCTTCCCGGCGAGCACGCCATTGTCCCGGTCATGTTCGGCGACGCCGTGATGGCCGCCAAAGTGGCCGACGCCATGCTGCACAACGGCGTCTTCGTCACCGCGTTTAGCTACCCCGTAGTCCCCAAGGGCGCGGCCCGGATCCGCGTCCAGCTCTCCGCCGCGCACAGCGCCGAGGACGTGGAAGCCTGCGTGCAGGCCTTCGTGCGCAGCCGCGCCGCCGTCGCCGGCTGAGCGGGGCTTCACCGGCACAGCAGACGGGGTTGCGGCGCCACAAGCGGCGCCGCAACCGTTCCGTCTGCAAGGATGGACCCATGTCAGCTAATTACGATGTCGTGATTGTCGGCGGCGGTATCGCCGGCCTGTCCCTCGCCTCAGCCCTGGCCGGAAAGTGCAGCGTCGCGCTGGTGGAGGCCGAGCAGACCCTGGCGTATCACGCCTCCTCGCGCTCCGCCCGGCAGCTGATTCCCAGCTACGGCCCGCCCGTGGTGCAGGAGCTCACCCTCCGCACCCTCGAACTGATCGCCGCCCGGGACGCGAACCGGCCCGAACCCGTGCTCTCACCGCGCAGCTTCATGCTGATCGGCGACGAGGCCACCGTCCGGGAGCAGGCCAGCGGCCACATGCGGCCAATCTCCCACGCCGAGGCCCTGGGACTCTGCCCGGCCCTGGTCCCGGACTCCTTCTCCGCCGCCGGCCTGGACACCGGCTCCTTCGCCTGCAACGCGCCCCTGCTGCTTGAGGACCTCCGCCGGCATGCCGAAGAGAACGGGGTGGACATCATTACCGGCGCCCGCGTCCACTCGGCCCAGCGCCTCGGCTCCGGCTGGGAACTCGGCGCCGGACAGGAAGGCTTCCAGGCAGCCGTGGTGGTCAACGCCGCCGGCGCCTGGGCCGACGAACTCGCCGTGCTCAGCGGCGTCGAGAAGGTCCAGCTGCAGCCGTACCGGCGCACCGCGGCGATTGTCGACGTCGAGCGTCCCCTCCCGGAAGGCAGCCCCATGGTGGCCGCCGCCGACGACTCCTTCTACTTCCGGCGGGACGGTCAACAGGTCCTGATTTCGCCCTCGGAACACGAACCGAGCGGGCCCGAGGACGCCCGGCCGCACCCGGGGGACATCGAAAGGCTCATCACCCGGCTCAACACCCTCACCACGCTGGGCATCCGCGGGGTCCGCCAGGCTTGGACCGGGCTGCGGACGGAAGCGGCCGACGGCGTCCCGGTGGTGGGATTCGACGCCGAGGCCCCCGGATTCTTCTGGCTCGCCGGCCAGGGCGGCTACGGCTTCCAGACCTGCTCCGGCGTCGCCGAACTCGCCGCCGGGCTGATCCTCGCCGGCCAGGGCGCGGCCGCGGATACGTCCCCGGCCCAGGGTCCGGCATCCCGGACAGTGGAGGCGCTGGCGGCGACGCGCTGGTCCATTCGGCGCTGAAGAATGGACTCATGAGCACCCTGATCACCAACATCGCCGAGCTGATGACCCAGGACCCGGACCACCGGGTCGTGAAAAACGCGGCCGTGGTGATCGAGGGCGAACGGATCGCCTGGCTGGGGCAGGCCGCGGACGCGCCGGCCGCCGACGAGTCCGTCGACGCCGGCAGCCGTGCACTGCTGCCGGGCTGGGTCGATTCGCACACCCATCTGATCTTCGCCGGGGACCGGACCGCCGAGTTCGAGGCCCGGATGGCGGGGGAGAGCTACAGCGCCGGCGGGATCGCCGTGACCACCGGCGCCACCCGGAGCACGGGCGACTTCGACCTCACCCGGCTCGCGCTGGGCCGGGTGGCCGAGGCCGTCTCGCAGGGCACCACCTACCTCGAAACCAAGACCGGCTACGGCCTGGACATCGACAACGAGGCCCGCAGCGCCCGGATCGCCTCCACCGTGGCGGACGAGGTCACCTATCTCGGCGCGCACCTGGTGCCAGCCGGGATGGACGCCGGGGAGTACACGGACCTGGTCTGCGGCCCCATGCTCTCCGCCGTGCGGCCGTTCGTGCGCTGGGCCGATGTCTTCTGCGAGCGCGGCGCCTTCGACGAGGACCAGTCCCGGCGCGTGCTCCAGGCCTGCCAGGACGCCGGGCTGGGCCTGCGGGTGCACGGCAACCAGCTCGGTGAAGGTCCCGGGGTGCGGCTCGCGGTGGAATTCGGCGCGGCCAGCGTGGATCACGTGAACTACCTGTCCGCCGCCGACGTCGACTCCCTCGCGGCCAGCTGGTCCGGCTGGGACGGCTGTGATAGCGACACAGGAACTCGTCGCGGCACGGTGGCGACGTGCCTGCCGGCCTGCGATCTGTCCACCCGCCAGCCGCTGGCGCCGGCCCGGGAACTGCTCGACGCCGGTGTGCAGCTCGCCCTGGCGTCCAACTGCAACCCGGGCACCTCCTATACGAGCTCGATGGCGTTCTGCGTCACCACCGCCGTGCTCCAGATGGGCCTCAGCGTCCACGAGGCCGTGCGTGCCGCGACGTACGGCGGGGCGCTGGCCCTCGGCCGGGAATCCGGGACCGACGTCGACGGCGAACGCGCCGTCGGCTCGATCGCCGTCGGCCACCGCGCGGACCTGCACCTGCTCAACGCGCCCTCCGCCACGCACCTGGCCTACCGGCCGGGCATGCCGCTGACCCACGCCGTCTGGCGCGCGGGGGTCCGCGCCCGCTAGGTGACAACCGCCCGGGTTCCGGAATGAGCCCGGCGGCTAGAAGAACATCGGCGGGGCGTCCAACACCGTCTCATCGACGCGCCGGGCCTCCCACTGGCTGAACGGCTTGTCCAGCTCGTACTTGCCCTCCCCGGTGCGGTACAGCGTGCGGACCTCGGCGTTGTCCGGGTTGTTGAGCGACTCGAAGTACTCCACGGACCAGTGGAACCAGCGCATGCAGAACAGCCGCATGGTGAGCCCGTGGGTGACAAACAGCGCGTTGGGGGCGTAGCTCGGCTTGGACCAGTGCCGGTACAGGGTCTCCATGAAGGAGGAGATCCGGTCATAGACATCCGAGCCGGACTCGCCTTCCCGGAAGCGATAGAAGAAGTGGCCGTAGGCGTTCCGGAGTTCCTTCTGGTCCTCGATCTCACCGGCGATCTGGAAGTTGGCCCAGTCCTGCTCCCGCAGTCGCGGTTCCTCGATCACCCGCTCCACCAGCGGGCCGAGGTTGAGCGCCTCCAGGGTCTGGTAGGCCCGCAGGTACGGGGAGACATACACGCACACCGGGCGGCCGTCCAGCAGCCGCCGGACCTGCTCGCCGGCCGCCCGGGCCTGCTCCACGCCGAGCTCGGTCAGCGGAATCCGGTAATCGGGCACCCGGTTGTAGATCGAGGTGTCGGCGTTGGCGGCAGACTGGCCGTGCCGGATCATGATGATTTTCCCGGGCGCACTCATAAACCCCAGCATAGGCGGCAATGCCGGTAGGGCCGGGCAAGCCAAGACCGGGCAAGATAGGAACATGCTCGTTCCCTCCCGCCGCCGCCTGCGGCTAGAAGTCTGGATCGTCCTGGGCCTGTCCCTGGGGCAGTCCGCCGTGTACTCGGTGGTCCAGTTGCTGGACAAGATGACCCGGGCGCCGCTGGCGGAGGGCACCTCCACGCTGAACCGTTCACAGAGCACCCGCGAATACTTCGATCTCACCTACCAGCTGCTCGATATCTTCTTCGCCCTGGTGCCGGTGGTCCTGGCGCTCTATTTCCTCACCGACCACCGGACGTCCGGCCTCCCCGGAGGCGGCAGCCGCGGCGTCACGGCATTCCAGAAGCTCGGCCTCAATTTCGACCGCCCCGGCAGGGACCTGCTGCAGGGGTTCGGCCTGGCGGCGCTGATCGGCATCCCGTCCCTGGGCCTCTACGCCGCGGGCCGGGCGCTGGGCATTACGACGGCGATCATCCCCAGCGCCCTGGATTCCTACTGGTGGACCGTGCCGGTGCTGGTTCTGTCCGCGATCCGGCACGGGATCGTGGAGGAAGTGATCGTGGTGGGTTACCTGCTGGACCGGCTCGGCAAGTTCGGCTGGAGCCTGCCGCTGGCAATCTTCACCAGCGCCATGCTGCGCGGCAGCTACCACCTCTACCAGGGCTTCGGGCCGTTCATCGGCAACGCCATCATGGGCGTCATCTTCGCGCTGGTCTACACCAAAACCCGGCGCCTGATGCCGCTGGTGATTGCGCACGCCGTGCTGGACGTCGTCGCGTTCGTCGGTTTCAGCCTCTTCGGCAAGTCCATCGGCCTCGGCTGACCCGCGTTGCCCTGAACAGCGGGCCGGGGGCGGGCTTAAAAAGTTTCGGCCGCCATCGGTGGGTGACGTCATTGGCACCCGCTGATGGCGGCCGAAGTGTTGGGCGGTGAATCGTTAGATGGTGACGGCTCCGGAGGCCGTCTCGAACGTGACGGAGAGGATGCCGGGTGTCCCGCGGGGGGCGAGCCAGTTCACGGCCACGTCTTCCAGCGGCTTCTCGACCGGGACGCCGAGCCATTCGGTGACACGCTCTGCCGAACCGGCGATCGTGAGGGCGGACATCTTGACGTTGCTCTCGTAGGCCCTCGACGGGTGGAGCTCCGGATCGCCTTCCCACTTGAGCATGTACGGGACCTGGGGGTCGGCGATGAGCCCGAGGATGCCGATCTGCTTCCAGACCAGTTCGCGGCCGTCCGGGAACTTGCGGTTGCCGTTGACGGCGTCGCGGCCGAGCCGCTCCTCGAACGGGGCGAGGTCGTCAACTTCGACGCACCAGCCCATCCAGCCGCCGCCTGCTTCGGAGCGGGCGCGGACGGCCTGGCCAAAGGGGGCTTTGTCGGACGCGGGGTGGTTCAGGACCTCCACGACCTCGACATATTTGTGTCCCGCGAGCGGGATGATCATGTTGCGGGTCCCGAATCTGGGGTGTACTCCGCCCTTCACGGCTTCGACGCCGAGGGCAGACGCAATTCGTTCGGTGGTGGCAGCGAGGCCATCTTGTTCACAGGCGTAAGAGACGTGATCCATGCGCATGCCCTCATCTTGACACTTTGTGATGCCCCTCTCAGCTTAGGTTCTCCTAACCGTGGTGGGATGTCATCTTTTGGGGGTCTCCGCCGGGCGCTGTTCCGCATCACCGCGGGGAACGGAAGGGCCGTCCCGGACCCTCCGGGTCCGCAACTTCATGTTCGTCACAAAGCTATCCAGAGCCCGGAACCGATTCCTAGACTGGGGTCAGGTCATGAGTGCCAGCACACAGCCCCGGCTTGCTGGCCGGCAACCCTCGTCACGCGGTGGGGTGCCCCGGGTGAAGACCTGGCCGTCCGGCACCCGCCGGAGGGCAAGCGCGGCGCCAGTGCCGACCCGGGCCGAGGGGCTCCGGGGCGGCCTGTGCCCGGTCCCTTAAGGAGTGTCCCGATGTCCAGTGCCTGGTCCTTCGAAACCCGCCAGATCCACGCCGGCCAGGAGCCGGACAGCGCCACCGGCGCCCGCTCGCTGCCGATCTACCAGACGACGTCGTTCGTCTTCCCCAGTGCCGAAAGCGCCGCCAACCGCTTCGCCCTCGCCGAACTCGCCCCCATCTACACCCGGATCGGCAACCCCACCCAGGACGCCGTGGAACAGCGCGTGGCCAGCCTGGAGGGCGGACTCGCTGCCCTCCTGCTGAGCTCTGGGCAGGCGGCGGAGACCTTCGCGATCCTGAACGTCGCCGAGGCCGGCGACCATGTGGTTGCCAGCCCCAGCCTCTACGGCGGCACGTACAACCTGCTGGCGCACACCCTGAAGAAGTTCGGCATCTCCGTGACGTTCGTGGAGGACCCGGACAACCTGGCCCAGTGGCGCGACGCCGTGCAGCCCAACACCAAGCTGTTCTTCGGGGAAGTGGTCTCCAACCCGCGCCAGGACGTGCTGGACATCGAGGGCATCTCCGAGGTGGCACACGAGGCAGGGGTCCCGCTGATCGTGGACAACACGCTTTCGACGCCGTACCTCATCCGGCCGATCGAATGGGGGGCGGACATTGTGGTGCATTCCGCCACCAAGTACCTTGGCGGCCACGGGACCGCGATCGCGGGCGTGATCGTGGATTCCGGCAATTTCGATTTCGGCAAGGACCCGGAGCGCTTCCCCGGCTTCAACACCCCCGACCCCACCTACAACGGCCTGGTCTACGCCCGGGACCTGGGCAAGGACGGCGCCCTCGGCGCCAACCTTTCCTACATCCTCAAGGCACGGGTCCAGCTGCTGCGCGACCTCGGCTCGGCGGTCTCGCCGTTCAACGCCTTCCTCATCGCCCAGGGCCTTGAGACCCTGAGCCTGCGCGTGGAGCGGCACGTCGCCAACGCCAGCAAGGTGGCGGAATGGCTCGAAGCCAGGGACGACGTCGAATCGGTCGCTTACGCGGGGCTGCCGTCCAGCCCCTGGTACGAGCGCGGCCGCAAGTACGGACCGAAGGGGACCGGCGCCGTCGTCGCCTTCAACATCGCCGGGGGAGCGGAGGCGGGCAAGCGCTTCGTCGATGCCCTCGAGCTGCACTCGCACGTGGCCAACATCGGGGACGTGCGCTCGCTGGTCATCCACCCGGCGTCGACCACCCACAGCCAGCTGTCTGCTGAACAGCAGACCGTCGCCGGGGTGAACCCCGGCCTGGTCCGGCTCTCCGTGGGCCTGGAGCACATCGATGACATCCTCGCCGATCTCGACGCCGGATTCCGCGCGGCCAAGAGCGCCTGAGCCCCCCCGGCGCCCGGCGTCCCGGCCCTGTGGCCCGGGCGCCGGGGCCGGACTGACGCCGCAAAGCGCGCGGCGAGTCATAAGTTCGTCACAATCTTCGCCACCGGGGCGCCGCATTTCGTAGACTCTGTGGAGGTCATGAGTGCCAGCGACAGCCCCGGCTTGCTGGCCGGCAACCCTCCTTTCGCGGCGGGGTGCCCCGGGTGAAGACCTGGCCTGCCGGTCAGCTGACGGCGGGCAAGCGCGAAGTTAGGTCCTCAAATGACGATTGCCGTCACCCGCCAGGGTGTACCTGTAAGCAAGACCTCCCACCCGCCTGCCCCGGCCCCGGGAGACACGGCGCCAGCCGGCGCTGTCCCGGACGGAACGGTCCGGCACCTCCGGATCGGCGACCTCGACCTCGAATCCGGGGCCCGGCTGCCGGACGTCACCCTCGGCTACGAGACCTGGGGGACCCTCAACGCGGACCGCTCCAATGCAGTGCTGATCGAGCACGCGCTGACGGGGGACACCCACGTCACCCGCGGCGCCAGCGAGGAGCCGGGTTGGTGGGAGCAGCTCGCCGGCCCCGGTGCCCCGGTGGATACGGACAAGTACTTCGTCGTCTCGATCAACATCCTCGGCGGCTGCTACGGCTCCACGGGTCCCTCGACGCCGGCGCCCGATGGAAAGCCCTGGGGCTCCCGGTTCCCGCTCGTCACGCTGCGGGACACGACCGAGGCCGAAGCCAGGCTCGCGGACGCCCTGGGCATCCGGAGCTGGTACGCCGTGCTCGGCGGTTCCCTGGGCGGGGCGCGCGCCCTGGAATGGGCCGTCAGCTACCCGGACCGGGTCCTGCGCTGCGGCGTGATTTCGGTCGGCGCCGCCAGCACCGCCGAACAGATCGCTTTCGCCCAAGCGCAGACCCTCGCCATCCGGCAGGACCCCAACTTCAACGGCGGGGACTACTACGGAGGTCCGGAACCCGAAGCGGGCCTGGCCCTGGCCCGGCGGATTGCGCACATCACCTACCGCTCGGCCGCGGAGCTGGACGGACGCTTCGGCCGGAACGCCCAGGACTCCGAGGCCCCGCTGGAAGCCGGATCCCTCGCCGGGCGCGGCCGCTACCAGGTGGAGAGCTACCTCGACCACCAGGGCAACAAACTGGTCCGCCGCTTCGACGCGAACAGCTATATCGCCATCACCGAAGCGCTCATGAGCCATGACATCAGCCGGGGCCGCGGTGCCCTCGCCGAGGCCCTGGCTCCGGCCACGGCGGAATTCCTGCTGGCGGCCGTCGACTCGGACCGGCTGTACTTTCCGGCCCAGTCCCACGCGCTCGCCGCTGCCCTGCCGGGCGACGTCGCCGTGCACACCATCGAGGCGCCGATCGGGCACGACGGTTTCCTGACCGAGATCGGCCAGCTCACCAGCCAGCTCCGGCGGTACTTCTTCGGCTAGTCCACTTCGGCTGGTCTTTTGCGGGACCGACGCCGGTCCGGCAGAAGAGCGTCCGGCCCCGGGCTTCCTCTGCGGCGAGTCCGCCGGTAGGCTCACGGCGCATGACCATCATCGATGAACAGGGCCGTCCGGAACCTCCCGTCGCTGCCGGCGAGGCTGCCACGCTCCTGGGCTTCCTCGACTACCAACGGGCAACCCTCGAGTGGAAGTGCGCCGGCCTCGATGCCGAAGGCCTCAACGAGAAAACCGCCGCCTCCACTGTGACCCTCGGCGGGCTGCTGAAGCATATGACCTATGTGGAGGACAGCTGGTTCTCCCACTCCCTGCACGGACAGGACCGGCAGCCGCCATGGAACACGGTGGACTGGAAGGCACGCCCGGACTGGGAGTTTCACTCAGCCGCCGGGGACTCCGCCGCCGAGCTCCGTGCACGCTGGCAGGATGCCGTCGGGCGCTCGCGCTCCCTCGTTGCCCAAGCCCTGGCCGGCGGCGGGCTGGACTCGCTGGCCAGGCGTGCCTGGCCCGACGGGCAGGCGCCTAACCTCCGCTGGATCCTGTGCCACATGATCGAGGAGTACGCGCGGCACAACGGCCATGCCGACCTCCTCCGCGAATCCGTGGACGGAAGCACCGGAGAATGAGACCATTTGTGCAATTTTGCAGATACGCTCTGCACTAATGGCCGTTGAGGCTCAGGGCGGGAGCGCCCATACTCATTGAGAATGATGCCGCGTGTCACAAATCACGCCGCGTCCATTGTCCAGAGGTCCATAGGGTGTCGACGGAGACACCGAAGGAGTCGAAATGAGTACACAAAACGCCGCCAGGCGCCCCGAAGAGGAAGACGTCAAGTCGTCCGGACTGAAGAAGGTAGTAACGGCCTCCATGGCCGGCACCGTTGTCGAATGGTATGAGTTCTTCCTCTACGCCTCGGCCGCGACCCTTGTCTTTGGTAAGTTGTTCTTCCCGAACTCCGGCTCGGAACTGGACGGCATTATTGCCGCTTTTGTCACGTACGCCGTTGGTTTCGTCGCCCGCCCGATCGGCGGCATCGTCTTTGGCCACTTCGGCGACAAGTTCGGCCGCAAGCAGCTGCTCCAGCTGAGTATCATCCTGGTCGGCGTTGCAACCTTCGCGATGGGCTGCCTGCCGACCTTCCAGCAGATCGGCTACTGGGCACCGGCCCTCCTGGTATTCCTGCGCTTTGTCCAGGGCTTCGCCGTCGGCGGTGAATGGGGCGGCGCCGTCCTCCTCGTGGCCGAGCACAGCCCGAGCAAGTCCCGCGGCTTCTGGGCCTCGTGGCCGCAGTCCGCGGTCCCGCTGGGCAACCTGCTCGCCACGGGCGTGCTGTTCACGCTGTCCGCCACGCTGTCCTCCGCCGACTTCCTCAGCTGGGGCTGGCGCGTGGCCTTCTGGCTCTCCGCCGTGATCGTACTGGTCGGCTACTACATCCGGACCAAGGTCACGGATGCCCCGATCTTCCTGGAGGCACAGAAGGAAGTCGCCGCTGAGAACAAGGGCTACGGCGTCGCCGAAGTCTTCCGCCGCTACCCGCGTGGCGTCTTCACCGCCATGGGCCTGCGGTTCGCGGAGAACATCCTCTACTACCTCGTGGTCACCTTCTCCATTACCTACCTGAAGGTGATCGTTCAGACGGACACCTCCCGGATCCTGCTGCTGCTGCTGGTGGCGCACGCAATCCACTTCGCCGTGATCCCGATGGTCGGCCGCATGTCCGACCACTTCGGCCGTAAACCGGTCTACATGGCCGGCGCCATCCTGGGCGGCACCTGGGGCTTCTTCGCCTTCCCAATGATGGACACCAAGAACGACCTCATCATCCTCGCGGCGATCACGATCGGCCTGCTCTTCCACGCCCTGATGTACGCCGGCCAGCCGGCCCTCATGGCTGAGATGTTCCCGACCCGGATGCGCTACTCCGGTGTTTCGCTCGGCTACCAGGTCACCTCGATCGTCGCCGGTTCGCTGGCTCCGATCATCGCCGTCGCCCTGCTGAGCCAGTTCAAGTCCTCCACTCCGGTGGCCGTCTACCTGCTCGGCGCGTGCATGGTCACGCTGGTGGCGGTGTTCTTCCTGAAGGAAACCCGCGGCATCTCACTGCACGACGTTGATGCCGCCGATGCCCAGGGCACTGCGGACCTGCTGGCCGCCAGCAAGAAATAACAGCAAGAAGTAACCGCAAAAAAAGTATGAGAACCAGCATCAGCCCGGTCCCCGCAACGCGGGGGCCGGGCTGATGCTGTTGGAGAGGCTCAGCCTGCCAGGACGGCTCAGCCTGCCAGGACGGCTCAGCCTGCCAGGACGGCCTGGCGGGTGGAAATTTCGGTCCGGACCGCTGCGAGCACGGCCTGCACGGGGGCCGAGCGCAGCGATTCCGCGCGTGCCACCGCCCAGATCGGAAGCTGCCGCTGGAAGTCGTCCGGCAGCACGGGCAGGAAATCGGGGTCACCGACCGCCAGGAAGTTGGGCAGCAGGCCGATCCCGGCGCCCCGCCGGACAGCCTCAAGCTGGGCAAAGATGCTGGTGGCCTGAAAGCTGGAGCGCGGCACGGGAAGCTGGGTGGAGCGGTGGCCCAGTTCGGCGACCTGCAGCGCCGACTCCACGTAGGAGACAAAGCCGTGCTGCCGGACGTCGTCGAGCGTCACCGGCAGGCCGTGGTCGCGGGCGTACTGCGGGCTGGCGTACAGCCGGAGGAAGTAGTTGGACAGGAAGATGGTCTGCGCATTGCTGACGTCCAGATTGCCCACCACCACCTCAAGATCCACCCCCGACCGGTTCTGGCTGACCTTGCGGGTGGCGCTGAGCATCTCGACGTTGAGCTGCGGATGGCCCTGCTGCAGCCGGACGAGCGCCGGTGCGACAAATTCGGCGCCGAAGCCGTCCGGGGTGCTGATCCGGACCAGTCCGGAGAGCACGTCCTCGGAGTGCGCGATCCGGTTCGTGAGCGCACCGAGCGTGCCCTCGATGGACTCGGCGGCCGCCACGGCGTCCTGGCCCAGGTCTGTCAGTTCCCAGCCGTGCGGGCTCCGCTCCAGGGTGCGTCCGCCCAGCTGTTTGTCCAGCGCCAGGATCCGGCGGGAGATGGTCGTGTGCGTGGTACCGAGGGTCTCCGCCACCGCATTGAACCTGCCCAGCCGTGCCACGGTCAGCAGGATGAGCAAGTCGTCCGGACTCGGAAGCCGCCGCAAGTCCACAAGAACTCCTCTGAATTCAGGTATGTGCATTCATGCACATACCATCTGTAGTTTTTTCCCTTGATTGCACTGTAACAGGGTGTGATGCTTGACACGGAACGTCCGGCGATTGGCCGGATCACGCGCAGGACGCAAAGCAAGACACACAGCACGACGCAAAGCAAAGGAGCTTATGCCATGGCAGTAATCGCTTGGATCGGACTGGGGAACATGGGCGGGTCCATGTCGGTGAACCTCGTCAAGGCCGGCCACGACGTCCGCGGGTTCGACCTTAATGCCGAGGCCGTTGCCGCCGCGGTCGCCGGCGGCGTCAAGCCCGCCGGCAGCATCGCCGAAGCGGTCGGCGGCGCCGACGTCGTCTTCTCGATGCTCCCCAAGGGCGAGCACGCCCGCGCTGTCTACCTCGGCGAGGACGGCGTCCTGGCCCACGCGGACACCCGCACGCTACTGGTGGATTCCTCCACGATCGACATCGCCTCCGCCCAGGCCCTGCACGACGCCGCCGCTGCCGCCGGCTTCCGCTTCGTCGACGCCCCGGTCTCCGGCGGGATGAGCGGCGCGAAGGCCGCCACCCTGACCTTCATGATCGGCGGCGAGGAAGGTGCCGTGGCCGAGGCCACGGAATACATCAAGCCCATGGCGGCGAACATCATTCCCACCGGCGGCGCCACCACCGGCCAGGCCGCGAAGATCTGCAACAACCTCATGCTCTTCATCAACCTGGCTTCGACCGCGGAAGGCGCCGTGCTGGCGGACCGGCTCGGCCTGGACAAGCAGGTCTTCTGGGATATCGCGTCCGTGTCCTCCGGCGACAGCTGGGCCCTGCGCACCTGGTACCCGGTCGCCGGAGTGGTCCCCACCGCGGCCTCCAACAACGACTTCGCCCCGACCTTCACCACCGAGCTGGCCAACAAGGACATCGGACTGGCCATCAGCGCGGCCCGGGACACCGGCACCCCGCTGGAAATCGGCGAGCACGTCCAGCAGCTCTTCCAGCGCCTCATCGACTCCGGCAAGGCCGGCATGGACTGCTCGGCGATCGTCAAGCTCGTCGACGGCACCCTCGATACGGCCAACTAGCCACCCTGCCCCGCAGCCGGCTGCACACCCCGAACCTGCACCACACGAGAGAGACCCACCCCATGGAACGCATTCCGCACTTCATCAACGGCGCCCTGATTTCCGACGCCGAGCGCTACGGCCCCGTCTTCAACCCGGCCACCGGCGAGCAGGAGAAAGAGGTCGCCCTGGCCTCCGCCGCCCGCGTCGAGGAGGCCATCCAGGCCGCCCGCGCCGCCCTGCCCGGCTGGCGCGCCACCAGCCTGGGCAAGCGCACCAACATCTTCTTCAAGGTCCGCGAACTGCTGATGCAGCGCCGGCCCGAACTCGCCGCCCTGCTGACCAGTGAACACGGCAAGGTCCTCTCCGACGCCGAGGGCGAGATCACCCGCGGCCTGGAGAACATCGAGTTCGCCACCGGGCTGTCCCACGCCCTCAAGGGCGAGCGCTCCGAGCAGGTGGCCGGCGGCGTCGACGTCCACTCCGTGCGCCAGCCGGTCGGTGTGGTCGCCTGCATCACGCCGTTCAACTTCCCGGCCATGGTGCCGCTGTGGATGATCGGCAGCGCCCTGGCCTGCGGCAACACCGTGCTGCTCAAGCCCAGCGAAAAGGACCCGTCCTCGGCCATCTTCATCGCGCAGGTCTTCGCCGAGGCCGGCCTGCCCGCCGGTGTCCTGAACGTCGTGCACGGCGACAAGGAGGCCGTTGACGTGCTGCTGGAACACCCGGACGTCAAGGCCATCAGCTTCGTCGGCTCGACGCCGATTGCCCAGTCCATCTACAAGCGCGCCGCCGACCACGGCAAGCGGGTGCAGGCCCTGGGCGGCGCCAAGAACCACATGGTGGTCCTGCCCGACGCGGACCTGAACATGGCCGCCGACGCCGCCGTGTCCGCCGCGTACGGCTCCGCCGGAGAGCGCTGCATGGCCGTCAGCGTCCTGGTCGCCGTCGGGAACATCGCCGATGATCTGGTCGGGGCCATCACCACCCGGATGGGCACACTGAAGATTGGCCCCGGGACCGACCCGGCGTCGCAGATGGGCCCGCTCATCACCGCCGAGCACCGCGACAAGGTCGCCTCCTACGTCGCCGGCGCGGCCCAGGAAGGCGCCACCGTGGTGGTGGACGGCCGGGAGCAGGAGTTCGACTCCAACGGCTTCTTCATCGGCGTCAGCCTCGTTGACCACGTCAAGCCCGGCATGAAGGTCTACGACGACGAGATCTTCGGCCCGGTCCTGTCCGTGGTCCGCGTCGAGACCTACGCCGACGCCGTCAAGCTCGTGAACGACAACGAGTTCGGCAACGGCGTGGCGATCTTCACCCGCGACGGCGGCGCCGCGCGGCAGTTCGAGTTCGAGGTCGAGGCCGGCATGGTGGGCGTCAATGTGCCGATCCCGGTTCCGGTGGGAACCTTCTCCTTCGGCGGCTGGAAGAACTCGCTCTTCGGCGACACCCACATGTACGGCCCGGAGAGCATCCGCTTCTACACCCGCGGCAAGGTCGTCACCACCCGCTGGCCGGACCCGTCCACCTCGGTGATCGACCTCGGCTTCCCGCAGGTCGACTAAACCAGCCGGTCAGCCACCCGGGCCGGTCCGCCCGGCCCGGGTGGCGCCTTGAACAAAACAATGCGGGGTCACTCCGCGCCCGTCCGGTACCGGATCTTGGGCGCCGGAGTGACCCCGCGTTGCTGTGTGGGGGGTTAGCCCTTCATGATCTCCGTGCGCTGGGCCATGTAGTCCTCCATGGACAGCTCGCCCTCGCTGTACCGCTGGTCCAGTTCCGCGAGCTTCCGCGCCCGGAAGCCCTGCGGGGCCGACGGCGGCGGGGGCACCGCGGGGCCCGACGGCTGCTGGCTGCCGGACTCCCAGGTGTTGGACTGGGGAGTGTTGGACTGGGGAGTGTTGGGCTGCGGGAAGGGCTGGGGCTGGTTACCGGGGTAACCCGGGCTGTCCTCATAGGGGACGGGGGGCTGGTGGCCCTGCTGTCCGGGGTAGGGCTGGTTCGGGTACGGCTGGCCGGGGTACTGCTGGTTGGCCGGCGGCGCGGGCTGCCGGGGAGCGCCGAGTTGGCCGAAGGCGCCGTAGTAGTCCCGCTGGGTGAAACCGTCACGCGGCTGCTTGTTCTGTTGCCCCGGGTACGGGCCGGGAGCGTCGCCGGGGAACTGCCCGAACTGGTCCGGGCCGCCGGGCATGCCCTGGTTCTGGTTCCGGCCGCGCACTGACTTCTTGTAATAGCGCATCGCGATCGGGATCAGGAATGACAAGATGATGATCCATAAGAACAGATTGTTCACGGTACCGGGCCTCTCAGGAAGTGTTCTCCCAGCTTAACGCGCCCGCCTCGTCCGTCGTGCCCGGCTCCGCGCGGCACGGCTCCGTCAGGCGACGAGGACGGCCGGCATCCCCAGGAAACTGCCGTACGACGCCACCGCCCGGCTGATCCCGGGGTCCGCCGCGGGATCCGCCCGGGAGTGCAGCCGAACATCCAGCTCGCAGCGGCCACGGGCCAACCGGTGCCGCCATACCCCGGCGAGCCGGCCGTCCCGCAGGACCAAGTGGGCCGGTTCGCCGGCCGCCGGGGCAAACGGCGCTTCTCCACCCAGATAGTGCCGCGACATGGAGTACCCCATCACGTATTCGTCGTAGCACTGGATCAGGTCGATCCGGGGCGGGCCGGCCGCCGTGGCGACGGCCGGCCCGGGCCCGAAATGGAACTCCACGCCGTCGATCCGCACGGTTTCGAGCATCCCGGGAGTGCCGTCCCGCACCAGCCGCAGCCCTGCCCGGACATCCGCCAGGGTCAGCCCCGACCAGTCCGCGCAGTCCTTCTCCGTCGCCGGGCCGCGGCTGGCGAAATACCTCCGGACCAGCTCGGCCAGGGCAGCCGGGCGGTCCATCAGCCCCGCCGGGGCGGCGGGGACCCGCTCGTCGAAGAGCGCGTAGCTCTGCTTCAGCGCCCCTCCCGCGCTCCGCACCGGACTGCCGCTGACCAGCACGCCGCTGGCCTCGGCGAACATGACCCGGTAGGCCAGCCCGAGGCCCTCGGAAGCGTGGCCGGCCCTCCGCAGTTCCGCGGCGAGCTGCTCCCGGGTCTTGTGGGCGCCGCCGGCCACGGCACCGGCCAGCACCCGGTTGCTCTTCGCGCCCTCCGCGGCATCCAGCCCGGTCCGGCGGTACATCCCCGAGTTCCCCTGATGGAGCCGTGGTGCGGAGAGCGCCAGCAGCCAGCGCAGATCGTCCCGGTGCACAAAGTGCCACGTGGGCCGCAAAATGTGCGTGCGCAGGATGGTGCCCTCGGACACGGCCTGCTCCACCGCCGCGGCTGTGGCTGCCGCGCTCCGCTGGGCCAGGGTCCAGCGGGCGTAGGCGAACTCCTGGGACTGCACGGCCAGCAGGTTCGTCAGTGCATCCTCCGCCGTCGACGCGAACGGCTCGCGCAGCCTCTGGCGGTGGAGCCGCAACCGCACGACGTCGTCGGGATCCATCACATCAGCCTGGGCACGGCGGTCAGGAGCGCGCCGGTTCCTCGGCCCCGGGCGGCCCCTCGCCCGAACCGAGCGGCATCCCGGGGCCGAAGACCGGGCCCGGGAGCGGCCGCTTGGCCGTGACGCCGTCACCGGAGGAACGGTGCCGGAGCCGGCGGACTACCCAGGGCACGAAGTATTCACGCGCCCAGACCAGATCGCCGGAGCGCGCCTGCCGCCAGCTGCGCTGCGGCAGCGGTTTGGGGGAGAGCGGTTCCATGGTGTGTTCGACGTTGAGGGAATCCAGGACCATGGCCGCGATGGTGTGGTGGCCCAGCGGCGAGAAGTGCAGCCGGTCCGCATCCCACATTTGCGGATCGTTCAGCTGCCGCAGGGACCACATGTCCGCGATGATGGCGTCGTGGCGGGCCGCGATGGTGCGGAGGTTCTCGTTATAGATGGCCACTTTGCTGCGCACCCGGCCCAGCACGGACGAGCCGGTGTCGGGGCCGTTGAACAGGACCACAGTGGCGCCGGCCAGGCTGAGTATCTGGACCACCGAATCCAGCTTCTCGGCGAGGGCATCCGGATCCCCGCCGGGGCGGATGAGGTCGTTCCCGCCGGCGGACAGCGTCACGAGGTCGGGGCGGAGAGACAGGCAGTGGGCCAGCTGCTGGTCCGCGATCTGCTGCAGGAGCCGGCCCCGGACGGCGAGGTTGGCGTAGGCAAAGCCCTCGTGGCCGCGGCTCAGCTCCTCGGCCACCCGGTCCGCCCAGCCCCGGTGGCCCCCCGGACTCGCCGGTTCGGGATCGCCGATGCCTTCCGTGAAGGAGTCTCCCATGGCCACATAGCGGGTCCAGGGGTGGGTCACGGCGTTCTCTGGAGAGTTCTCCATGGCTTCGGTTTCGCTCACCTTCATATCGTGCACTCTTCCTGCAAACCTACGCCACCGTAGGTTGTTACCTGCGGGTAACTGTAAGAATGGAGCCATGACTCAAGCACCTGCCTTCCCCGCCCCCGTTGTCCTATGGTCCAAGCCCGAGCAGGAGCGTGCCGGAAAGCCGCTCCTGCTCCTGCTGCACGGCTACGGTGCCAACGAAGAGGATCTCCTGGGCCTGGCGGACATGCTGCCGGAGGAATTCGCGGTGGCCTCGGTGCGCGCTCCGATGGTGTCCGGCGCGGGATTCACCTGGTTCCCGCTGACCGCGTCCATCGAGTACTCCCTCGACGCGGTCAAGGACGCAGCCGCGTACGTGGAGGACTGGCTCGACTCGGTCCGGCCGGACCACTCGACCGTGACGCTGCTGGGCTTTTCGATGGGCATGGCGCTGGCCACCACCTTGCTGCGGCGGCGGCCCGCGGACTACGCCGCCGTCGTCGGGCTGTCCGGTTTTGCCGTGGACGCCGGCAGCGACCCTGGCTTCCACGACGCCGAACTGGACGGGACGGTGCCGATGTTCTGGGGCCGCGACCAGCAGGATCCGGTGATCACGCCGGACAAGATCGAGTTCACCATGGGGTGGGTGCGCAAGCATGTGAAGCTCACCAAGGTGCTCTACACCGGGATGTGGCATGGCATCAACCAGCAGGAAATGGGGCACGTCTCCGAGTTCCTCACCCACGGGGTGCTGAACAAATAGCCGCACGACGCCGGGCGGCCGGCCGCCCGGCAACGGCGCTAGGCCTCGGCGGGCGTGCTGATCCGCACGGTCCGGTTGTTCACCGTGACGGTGTCGCCGTGGTGGAGCTGGCGGCCGCGGCGCTCGTCGATCTCGCCGTTGACCTTCACGAGTCCGCTCTTGATCAGTTCCGCGGCCTCCACTCCGTCCTCGACCAGGCTGGCCAGCTTCAGCAGCTGGCCGAGCCGGATCATGTCGTCGCGGATGGGGATCTCTTCAATTTCCGGGTTGCTCATACAAGCAATGATGCCTGACAGAAAGTGGCAGCAATGACGCACCAGCCGCGGCTTCCGTTCCTCGCCGGGTTGCCCCTCGCCGTGGCTGCGGGGCTGCTCATGCCGGTGCAGGGCCGGATCAACGGCGCGCTCGGCGTGGCGCTCGCGGACGGAATCGGCGCCGCGGTGGTGAGCTTCACCACCGGGCTGGTGCTGATGATCGTGGTGTCGCTGGCGCTGCCGCGGGGCCGGACCGGGCTCCGGGCGATCCTGCCGGCGGTCCGGGAACGTAAGTTCCCGCCCTACTACGTCCTGGCCGGCTGCATCGGCGGGTTCTTCGTCTTCGCGCAGTCCTTCACGGTGGGTCTGCTGGGGGTTGCCCTGTTTACCGTCGCGACCGTGACCGGGCAGACCCTCAGCGGGCTGCTCGTGGACCGGATGGGGATCGGCCCGGCCGGCAGGAGGTCCATTACCGGCATCCGGGTGATCGGCAGCATCCTGACCGTCGCCGCCGTCGCCTGGGCGGTGTCGCCGCGCTTCTCCGGCGGAGGGCCAGGGCCGGCCGAGCTGCTCGTTCCGGTACTCCTTCCCGTGCTTGCCGGCTTCCTGATGAGCTTCCAGCAGGCCATGAACGGCACCGCCGCCGTGCATTACGGCACGCCCATCGCCGCGACCTTGATGAACTTCGTCGTCGGGGCGGTCATGCTCTGGGCCGCCTGGCTGGTCAAGATCGCCGTCGCGGGACCGGGCAATCCGCTGCCGGGGGAGTGGTGGTACTACCTGGGCGGACCCATGGGCTGTATCTTCATCGGCGTCGGAGCCGTGCTGGTCCGCAGCCTGGGCGTGCTGGTGACCGGACTCGGCATGATCGCGGGCCAGCTGCTGGGCTCGCTGGGGCTGGACCTGGCGTTCCCGGCGCCCGGCACCGTGGTGGCGCTGCCCACCGTGCTCGGGACCCTGCTGACCCTCGCCGCGATTGTGCTCGCCAGCCTGCCCTGGCCCAGGGGTGCCCTGGGACGGCGGCACCGGCAGCCGACAGGCCGGTAGGCTAGGAGGCGCAGCTTCCTGCGCCGCCATCATTCAGCACCCCTCCCGGGATGTGGGCTTGGTGCGTGTGCAGGGTTCATGTCTAAAATTTGCGTTTTGTAGTGCCCCGTCCGGCAACCAGCCGGGGTCCCGGGGCTGAAACCGCGGACCGCACCCAGCGGCCCTGTAGAAAGTGGAGTTCCCATGGCAGCAAAATCCGTCCTCGACCAGATCATTTCCCTCGCCAAGCGCCGGGGTTTCGTATTCCAGGCCGGTGAAATCTATGGTGGCTCGCGTTCTGCCTGGGACTACGGGCCGCTCGGTGCGGAGCTGAAGGAAAACATCAAGCGCCAGTGGTGGCAGTCCGTGGTCCGCGGCCGCGAAGACGTCGTCGGCCTGGATTCCTCCGTCATCCTGCCGCGCCAGGTCTGGGAAGCGTCCGGCCACGTCGACGTGTTCTCCGACCCGCTGGTCGAGTGCCTCTCCTGCCACAAGCGCTACCGCGCCGACCACCTCGAGGAAGAGTTCGAGGAGAGGAAGGGCCGTCCCGCCGAGAACGGCCTTAAGGACATCGCCTGCGCCAACTGCGGCACCCGCGGCGAGTGGACCGAACCCCAGGAATTCTCCGGCCTGCTCAAGACCTACCTCGGCCCGGTGGCCAGCGAAGAGGGCCTGCACTACCTGCGCCCCGAAACGGCCCAGGGCATCTTCGTCAACTTCAGCAACGTGCTCACCACCTCGCGCAAGAAGCCCCCGTTCGGGATCGGCCAGATCGGCAAGTCCTTCCGCAACGAGATCACTCCGGGCAACTTCATCTTCCGCACCCGTGAGTTCGAGCAGATGGAAATGGAATTCTTCGTCGAGCCCGGCACGGACGAGCAGTGGCACCAGTACTGGATGAAAGAGCGGATGTCCTGGTACACCGGCCTCGGCATCCGGGAAGACAACCTGCGCTTCTTCGAACACCCGCTGGAAAAGCTCAGCCACTACTCCAAGGGCACCACGGACATCGAATACCGCTTCGGGTTCCACGGCTCCGAGTGGGGCGAGCTTGAGGGCATCGCCAACCGCACGGACTTCGACCTGTCCACGCACTCCAAGGCCTCCGGCCAGGACCTGAGCTACTTCAACCAGGCCACCAACGAGCGCTACACCCCGTACGTGATCGAACCCGCCGCCGGCCTCACCCGCTCGTTCATGGCGTTCATGATCGACGCGTACACCGAGGACGAGGCGCCCAACGCCAAGGGCGGCGTCGACATCCGCACCGTGCTCAAGCTGGATCCGCGGCTGGCCCCGGTCAAGGCAGCCGTGCTCCCGCTGAGCCGCAACGAGGACCTGTCCCCGAAGGCCAAGGACCTCGCCGCCCAGCTGCGCAAGAGCTGGAACATCGACTTCGACGACGCCGGCGCCATCGGCCGCCGCTACCGCCGCCAGGACGAGATCGGCACCCCGTTCTGCATCACCGTGGACTTCGAGACCCTGGACGACCAGGCCGTCACGATCCGCGAACGCGACACCATGAGCCAGGACCGCGTGTCCCTGGACAAGGTGGAGGGCTACCTGGCCGCACGGCTGATCGGCGCCTGATCGTGGCGATCACCTACCGTGAATGGCGCGACGGCGATGACCTGGCCCTGCTGGAAATCTGGGGCGGGCCCGAAACCGAGCAGGCCCGGCAGTTCCGCGGCACCCTGGCCCCCTCGGGCAACGCACCGTGGCGCCGCTGCATCGTGGCCGAGGACGTCGTCGACGGCGTGGCCATCCCGGTCGCGGCCGGTGTGGTCCACGAGGCCTCGCTGCACCCGGAACGGCTCTGGGCCTACATCGAGGTCGACCGGCACCACCGCCGCACCGGCGTCGGATCCACGCTGCTGACCATGCTGCGGCACGAGGCGGCGCAGTCGCCGTCGGGCGTCTCCCGGCTCCGGACCAAGGTGGAACCGGGCACTCCCGGGGCAGCCTTCGCCGAGGCGGCGGGGCTGGCCCCGATCCAGCGCTCCCGGCTCGTCGTCGTCGAACCCGGCGCCCTCCGCCTGCCGGTCTTCGGTGACGGTTCCGAGGCTGCCGCCTCCGAGCAGGTCGGGGACCTTGCCACCGGGTCGGTGGAACTCAGCGACGTCGTGGGCCGGTACTACACGTCCGTGCACGGCTGGGACAGCCCCGGGGACCTGAGCATCGCCACGGTCCAGCGGCTGTTCCTCGACGAGCTCAGCGGGGCGCACGGCGCCATTGTGCTGCGGGCGCCGAAGGCCAGCGCCTTCGGCCAGGGCGTGCCGGCCAGCAGGAAGGGCCGGCTCGAGGCGTTCGCCATCAGCTACGCCGAACTGGCCCCCGCCGACAACCCCTCAGGGGACAAAACAGCAGGGGACAACACAGCAGGGGACAAAGCAGCAGGGGAGGGCGCTGCCCCGGCAGGCCAGCCCACCGATGTGTTCCTGGGCCACGAGCCGAAGCTCTCCGCGGAGGAGGCCCGGGCCGCCGTCCGGGACCTGCTGGCGCTGATTGCGTTCCAGCACCCCGTGCTGCTGGAACTGGACGACTCGATGGAGGCGCTGCGCGCCGTCGTCGGGCCGCTGCTGGAGAGCGGCAAAGCCCGCGTCCTGGGCGCCCAGACCCTGGTCGTCTCCGACCCGGCGTAGGTCCGCTTAACCGGACTGACCCGCAGCTGTTGCCGTTATGAAGCGTGATAACGGCCACAGCTGCGGGTCAGTTTGCGTTCAGCGCGGTTATTTGGGCATCACCGGCGGGACGAAGTCGAAGGTCATCCCCAGCAGCCAGACGAGCAGCAGCACCACCGGCAGGTGGAAGAGGAACTGCAGGAATGTGAAGCCGACCAGGTCGCGGGCCCGCAGCCTCAGGACCGCCAGCAGCGGCAGCATAAAGAACGGGTTGATCAGGTTCGGCAGGGCTTCGGCAATGTTGTAGATCTGCACGGTCCAGCCGAGGTTCATCTGCACATCGGTCGCGGACTGCATCACATACGGCGCCTCCACCAGCCACTTGCCGCCGCCGGAGGGGACCAGCAGGCCCAGCAGGGCCGTGTACAGCGCAATGACGACGGCGAAGCCGCCGCCGCTGCCGATCTCCGTGAAGAACTCGGCCAGATGCGCGGAGATGGTCATGCCGCCGTGGCCGGTCGCCTTGGTCAGGATCGCGGCCATCGCGGCGTAGAGCGGGAACTGGACCAGGATGCCGGCCGTCGCCGAGACGGCCTTGGTGACGGCCTGCAGGAAGTTCCGCGGGGTCCCGTGCAGCACCAGGCCCAGGATGAGGAAGACCAGCAGGTAGCCGTTGAGGCTGCTCACCACGGTGAGGAAAGGCTTGGTCAGGAACTGCGAGACCAGCCAGCCCAGGGTCAGGATGCCGGCCAGAATGGGCAGGATCATGCTGTATTCGAGCCATTCGCCCGGGCGGGAGCGCGGCTCCGATTCGCTAGGCTCGTCGTCAAGGTCGACGCCGAGGTCCTCCGCGGTGCGGATCGAGCCGCCCTCGGGGGCCGAGAAGTGCGCGATCACCGTGGTGAGTGCCATCAGGATGGCCAGGGTCAGCAGCGACTGCCAGGTGAAGATCGTGGTGCCGAAGTCCAGGATGCCGGTGATCTTCAGGAGTGCCGGCGGCAGCGAGGCCGCGGTGGCCTGGAGCTGCGCGGCGGAGGAGGACAGGCCGAGCGCCCAGACGGCGCCGAGGCCCATGAAGGCTGCCGCGCCGAGCGCGCGGTAGTCCACGGTCAGGTCCTTGCGGCGGGCGATGGCGCGAGCCAGCAGGCCGCCGAAGATGAGGCTGAGGCCCCAGTTGAGGAAGGACACTGACATGGACATCAGCGCCACGAAGCTCACGGCGGTGCGGGCGGTCGCCGGGATGAGGGCCAGCCGGTTGATCAGCTTTGCCACGGGCGGGGAGGTGGCCACGACGTAGCCGGTCAGCACCACCATGGCCATCTGCAGGGTGAACGCGGTGAGGTCCCAGAATCCGTTGCCGAAGGAATCGGCGATCGACTGGGGCGAGGCGCCGATGGCCAGGGCGGCCACCGCGATGATGATGACGCCGGCGAGGGCGAAGATGTAGGCGTCCGGGAACCATTTCTCGGTCCACGCCGCCATCCGTTGGGCTATGCGGGCGAGACCGCGTTCTTCGCCGATTCCGCTTGTCGTCAGGACTGTGTTTGCCACGGGGGGATACCTCTCCGTTTGGTGGGATTTTGCACCCGGGAGAGTTTAGTCACTAGGTTCGCGGTAACCGGGCTTATCGGCGCCGGCCGCCGGCGCGCCGCGGACCCTCGGCCTCATCCAGGCGCTGCCGTTCCTCGTCGGTGGGCGCTCCGCCGCCGAGGTCCGCCGGCATCCACCACGCACCCGGGGTCGGGGTCAGGGGGAAGTCTGCGATGCAGGCATCGATCCCGGCCTGGAGGACCCCGCGCAGCGCCTCGGTGGCCTGCTGGGCGTCCTGGGCCGGGTCAACGGCCACCGGTTCGCCGACATGGATCCGGACCGGGGCGCGCCAGGCGCGGGCCGGGGAGAAGCCGTGGCGGCGGGTCATCAGCCGGTGGGCGCCCCAGACGGACACGGGGATGATGGGCACTCCGGCTTCGGCGGCCATCCGGACGGCGCCGGTCTTGCATTCCCGCACCCGGAAGCTGCGGCTGACGCCGGCCTCCGGCAGGATCGCGATGTACTCGCCGTCTCGGAGCCGGTCGACGGCGGCGTCATAGGCGTGGGATCCCGAACCGTATCCCACCACGACGTGCCCGGCGGCGCTGACCGCGGGCCCGGCAAACCAGTGGTCGGCGGCCGCTTGGGTAACCAGGAAGCGCATCTGGGTCCGAGCGTGCCGCCACAGCAGCAGCTCGGCGAACGCGAAGTCGAGGTACCCGAAGTGCGTAACGGCGACGACGGCCCCGCGGCCGGGGACGATGCGGCGGGACGAACCGCGCGGGGCATCGTCGAGGCGCTCCGGTGCCGGGAGGTGCTCGCGTCCGGTGACGATGACCCGGATCCGGAACAGCCCGCGCAGCGCCAGTCCGGCGCGGACGATGACGCGGTAGAAACGGTCGCTGGGCCGGGGCCGCCACGGCATGCTAGCGGCCGCCTGACTGGTGTCCGCCGGGCTGGTGTCCGTCCGGCTGGTGTCCGCCGCCGCGGGGGCGGCGGGGCGGCAGGGGCAGGAAGCCCGAGGTGGCTTCCACGTATTCCTTGTAGCCGGGGCGGGCGGACATGGCCTTCTCGGTGAGCGGCTTGCCGGACTTGCCGGCCAGCAGCCAAATCATCAGGACCGGGGAGAGGACAGTCAGAGCCCCCGGCCAGGAATCAGCGGCGACGAGGAAAATCCCGGTCCACACGGCGGCGTCGCCGAAGTAGTTCGGGTGGCGGGTGTAGCGCCAGAGTCCCGTGTCCAGCACCGTGCCGCGCCGGGCCGGATCGGCCTTGAACTGAGCCAGCTGCCGGTCGCCGACCGTCTCGAAGACGAAGCCGACCACCCAGAGCAGCACGCCCAGCCAGGCCAGCCAGCCGAGGCTCCCGGTGCTGAACATCCCGACCTGGACCGTGAGCGAGACGAAGAACAGGATTACGCCCTGCGGCAGGTAGACCTTGCGCAGGGCGTAGACGTTGCGGGACCCGGGGGCCGGGGAGAGCAGCTCCACGTACCGCGGATCCTCGTGACCGCCCCGGGCCCGGAGTCCGATGTGGAGTGCGAGGCGGATGCCCCACACCGCCACGAGCGCCAGCAGCAGCAGGCGGCGGCCGCCGTCGCCCTGTCCGGCCGAGAGGAACCAGGAGATGGCGGCCACAACGACGAACCCCAGGCCCCAGACGGTGTCGATGACGGAATGGCGGCTCTGGCGCACAGCGACGGCGAAAGTGCCGGCCAGCAGCACCACGAGGCCCGCCGCCACCCACGGAAGGCTGGCCAGGAAGGCCCCCAACGGGAAAACGCTGAGCGGAAAGTCCGGCATCACAGCACCACCGGGAGGCTGGCGCCCGAGGCGGGGAGGAGGCTGCGGAACGCGTCGGCGCCGCCCCGGAGATCGCGGCCTGAACTGGCGGCGAAGGTGTCGAGGATGAAGCCGCTGGCGAGTGAGTTCCACAGGCCCACCCGGCGGAACATAAAGTGCCCGGCGCCCTTGAGCGCGACGTAACCCACGGACTTGGCGACGCCGTCGGCCCGGCGGGCGTAGGCGAGTGAGTTCGCCGGGCTGGTCCAGCGGTCCTTGGTGCCGTGGACAATCAGGATCCGACGGCCGGCCACGCGCTCCACCGGGGTCTGGGCATCGAGCCAGGGCGCCAGGGCGACGACGGCTTCCACCTGCGGGTGGTCCGCGACGCAGAGCGCGGTCAGGCCGCCCATCGAGTGGCCGAGGAGGTAAATCGGGACGCCGGGGTGTTCGCGGCTGATCTGGGAGAGCGCCCAGCGGGCGTCCTGGACGGGGGACATGTCCCTCCCGTTCCAGCCCCGGTACCGGTTCCGGAGGGTCCAGACGGCCAGCCCGTCGCGTCCGCCGCCGTTGTGCAGGGCCCGGGCGAAGGGCAGCATCCGTGCGGGACTCAGGTGCGTGCCGCGGACGGATTCGAAGCTGTTGGACCGCCCGCCGTGCAGGACCAGGGCGACTCCCCGGGTTTCTCCGCCGGCCCGGGCAATGCTCAAAACGGCCCTGGCATCCGCCCCGGGACCTGCCGGCCCAGGCTCGCGGTCGTCGATCTTGCGTATGGCCACGCCAATCCTCCACATCGTGTCCGTCATTCCAACCATAGGGCGAAGCGCCCGCAGTTCAAGGTGCGCTGTGCAAGGTCCGCAGCTCGGCTGCCGACCGGCGGGGCGCCCCAAGTTCCGGGGGACATTCCCATTGAACATTCGGAGCGGCGCCGCCCAAAGATGGGACCGGAGGACCGTAGGCCGCGAATCTTCGGGCGCCCGCCGGGAACCTCTTGACGGAGCAGGGCCGGAAGAGTAGGCCTGTGCTGGTAATCCTCCGGACTCCTGCCGGCTGGGAGCACGGGCCACCGTCCGGATCGGGTCTCATGACATTTTCGCCGATACAGAAAATGGGACGGTACGAAAAATGAACGGAAACAGCTTCGATAGCCTGCGCGAGCAAGTCCGCGGGCAGGTCATCACCCCTGGCGACGTGGACTACGACGCGGCACGGGCGGTGCACAACGGGATGATCGACAAAAAGCCGGCCGCGGTGGTCCGGGTATCCCAAGTGGCCGACGTCATTGCCAGCGTCAACTTCGCCCGGGACAACAACCTGGCCGTGGCCATCCGCGGCGGCGGACACAGCGGGCCGGGTTTTGGCACGGCGGATGACGCGTTGGTCATCGACTTTGTGAACACCAGAGGGGTCCGGGTCGATCCGGCCGGGAGGACGGCCAGGACCGAGGCCGGCGCGACGTGGGCCGATTTCAACCACGCCACGCACGCCTTCGGACTGGCGACCACCGGCGGCATCGTGGGTTCGACCGGTGTTTCAGGACTGACCCTCGGCGGCGGCATCGGCTACCTTGACCGGAAATACGGGCTGAGCTGCGACAACCTCCTCTCGGCCGACGTCGTCACCGCGGAGGGGAAGTTCCTCACTGCCAGCGAAAGCGAGCATGAGGACCTGTTCTGGGCGCTGCGCGGCGGTGGCGGGAACTTCGGCGTCGTGACCTCGCTGGAATTTCGCCTGCATCCCGTGGACATGGTCCATGCTGGCATCATCATCTACCCGGTGGAGCACGCCGAAACTGTGGCGAAGTTTTACCGTGAGCAGCTGGCGGCAGCTCCGGAAGAGCTGGGCGCTTTCCTTGCGTTCCATCAGGGGCCGCCGGTTCCATTCCTCCCGGAAGAGTGGCACGGGAAACCGGTTTGCATCGTGGTCGGCATGTGGACCGGTGACCCGGCCGAAGGGCCAGCCCGCTGGCAGCCGTTTCTGGACGCTGCGCCGGTGGCAGGGTCCATGGTGGGGCCGATGCCCTATCCCGCCTTGAACTCCGCCTTCGACGGGATGTACCCCAAGGGACTGTTGGCCTATTGGAAGGCGGCCTTCCTGACGGAACTCAATGACGGGGCCATCAGCGCCCACCTTGATTACGGCAGCCGGGTGCCCAGCGTGCAAACCGCCGTGCACATCTATCCCATTGACGGTGCCGTGCACCGTGTGGGAGCCACGGATACAGCCTTCCCTAACCGGAACGCTAGGTTCTCCCCGGTCATTGCCTGCCATTGGGAGGATCCGCGGGACAGTGAGGCGAACATCGCCTGGGTACGAGATTACGCGGCGGCGCTACAGCCCTACTCGGAGAGTGCGGGCTACATCAATTTCATGGACGGCGACGATTTGACCAGGGTCGCGGACAACTACGGGCCGAACTACCAGCGCCTCCGGGAGGTCAAGGCCAAGTACGATCCGCAGAACCTCTTCCACGTCAACCAGAACATCACCCCGGCCTGACCGGACCGGGCGCGGCCGGGGCGGCACCGGGGGACACCGGCGCCGGCCCGACGTCGTGCGTCATAACGGCGCCGCCGCCGGCTGCCGCGTCAGAACGGTACCGCGAAACGCCGTAAAGTCTTCGGCATGAGGTTGAACTGCTGATGGGCGCCGGACATTCACACACCCCGCAAGGACACGCGGATCCGACACCCCAGGCGCTCGTTGCACGGAAGAAAGCCAACCTCATCCTGGCGGCCATCCTGATCCCGCTGACGCTGCTGACCCTCGTGGCGATGGCGTTGCTGTGGCCCTCGGGCAGTAAGGAGGGGATCACCCTCGCGAGCCCCTACGCGGCCGCGCCGGGCGTCACGTTCGACACCGGCAAGATCCAGCGCGTTGTCACCGGCAGCTGCATGGACGCCCTCCCGCAGGATCAGGCCGGGACGGACGCGGCCCCGCAGCAGGGATCGGAATGCACTTTTGCGTTCACGGACCCGGACAGGGGCGGCAATCCCGTCAAGGTCGTCATCAACCCCGACGTCGCCAAATCCCACGGCGTGAAGACCGGCGACAACATCCGCTACCTGAACCTCTCCAAGGTCCAGGGCGCCGAAGCCCCGGGCACGCCGGCCTATGTCTTCGTCGACTTTGTCCGGACCCTGCCGATCATTTTCCTCGCCGTGCTCTACGCCGCCGTCGTGATCGCCGTGGCGCGCTGGCGCGGGCTGCGCGCGCTGGTCGGGCTCGTCGGCGCCTACGGGGTGCTGGTGTCCTTTATGCTCCCGGGGCTGGTGGAGGGCAAGCCGCCGCTGCTGCTGGCGCTGGTGGGGTCCACGGTGATCATGATCGGGGTGCTCTACTTCGCCCACGGCTTCTCCGCCCGGACCTCGACGGCGCTGCTTGGCACCATGTTCGGCCTGGCGATTACCGCGCTGCTGGCGGCCTGGGCCACCGACGCCGCCAACCTCGCCGGTGTCGGCAGCCACGATTCCGCCACCCTCGCGAACATCTCGGGCAATATTTCCATCTCCGGCATCATCCTGTGCGGCCTCATTATCTCCGGCCTGGGCGTCCTCAACGACGTCACCATCACCCAGTCCTCGGCCGTCTGGGAACTGTGGGAACTGGCCCCGGAAACCTCCGCCCGCCAGCTATTCACCTCCGCGATGCGGATCGGCCGGGACCACATTGCCTCGACCGTTTACACCATCGCGTTCGCCTACGCCGGTGCGGCGCTGCCCGTGCTGATCCTGGTGATGCTCTACGAGCGGCCGCTCGGTGACGCCCTCACCAGCGCCGAGCTCTCCGAGGAAGTGATCCGCACCCTGGTCGGCTCCGTCGGACTGGTCCTGGCGATCCCGGTCACCACGCTGATCGCGGTCCTCGTGGTGAAGGCAACCGGGATCAAGGCCCTGGGCGGGGCGGCGGGAACGGGCCGCGCGACCGGCGGCAGGGCCGGCGTCGTTCCCCCCGCCAGCGCCGCGGACGACGCCGACCCCCGGCCGGAGCTTGGTCCCGTCCGCGGGCGCGGGGTCACCGCCGCCGCGCCCGACTCCGCCCCCGACTCCGCGTCCGACGATGCCCCCGACGGGGCCTTCGCAGCGGCGCCGGCAGGGCGCCGCGGGCGGCGCGCTGCCGCAGTGGACTGAGCCCGGGTTTCCACATAGCAGGGGCGGATCCGGCCGATTTGCCCGGATTTGAGACAATGAACAGGTGACTGTTGTAGCTACCCCTCCCGCCGCCAAGCTGGAACTCCCGCCCCTGAAGCTGGGTCCCATCACGGTGGACACCCCCGTGATCCTGGCTCCCATGGCAGGCATCACCAACTCCGCGTTCCGCCGGCTCTGCCGTGAATACGGCGGCGGCCTGTACGTCGCGGAGATGGTCACATCCCGCGCCCTGGTGGAGCGCACGCCGGAATCCCTGCGCATCATCGCGCACGACGAGGACGAGTTGGTCCGGTCCGTCCAGCTCTACGGTGTGGACCCCGTCACCGTCGGCCAGGCCGTACGGATGCTCGTCGAGGAGGACCGCGCGGACCACATCGACCTCAACTTCGGCTGCCCCGTGCCCAAGGTCACCCGCCGGGGCGGCGGTTCGGCCCTGCCCTGGAAGATCGATCTGTTCACCTCGATCGTGCAGACCGCGGTCAAGGAAGCCTCCCGGGGCAACGTCCCGCTGACCATCAAAATGCGCAAGGGCATTGACGAGGACCACTTGACCTACCTCGACGCCGGCCGGATCGCCCGCGATTCCGGCGTCGCCGCCGTCGCGCTCCACGGCCGCACCGCCGCGCAGTTCTACTCCGGCCAGGCCGACTGGTCCGCGATTGCCCGGCTGCGTGAGGCGCTGCCGGACATCCCGGTGCTCGGCAACGGCGACATCTGGTCCGCGGAGGACGCCATCCGCATGGTCCGCGAGACCGGCGTCGACGGCGTGGTGGTGGGCCGCGGCTGCCAGGGCCGCCCGTGGCTGTTCGGCGACCTCATGGCGGCGTTCGAAGGCAGCGACGCACGCCACAAACCGGCCCTGCGGCAGGTCGCGGAAGGTGTGTACCGTCACGCGCAGCTTATGGTCGAGACGTTCGGTAACGATGAAGGCAAGGCGCTCCGGGAGATCCGCAAGCACATGGCCTGGTACTTCAAGGGCTACGTCGTCGGCAGTGAACTGCGGACCAAACTGGCCATGGTGACCAGCCTCGAGGTCCTGCGCGACACCCTGGACCAGCTGGACCTGGACTCGCCGTACCCCGGCGGGGACGCCGAAGGCCCCCGCGGCCGTGCCGGTTCGCCCAAGAAGCCCGCCCTGCCCAAGGACTGGCTGCTTGACCGCAACATGGACGCCGACCAGTCGCGTGAGATCACCCACGCGGAACTGGACGTGTCCGGTGGCTGAAACCAGGACCACCGCCCCCGTGCTCGACGGTTACGTCGTCCGGGACACCGCCCGCTGGGTGGAGGAGCCACCCAAGTCCACGTACCGGTCCGACTTCGAACGCGACCGGGCCCGGGTGCTGCACTCCTCGGCCCTGCGCCGGCTCGGTGCCAAAACCCAGGTTGTGGCCCCCGACACCGACGACTTTGTCCGGACCCGCCTCACCCACAGCCTCGAAGTGGCACAGGTGGGCCGCGAACTGGGCCTGGCTCTGGGCTGCGACCCCGACGTCGTGGACACCGCCTGCCTCAGCCACGATCTCGGCCACCCGCCGTTCGGCCATAACGGCGAATCGGCGCTGAACGAGGTCGCCCACGCTATCGGCGGCTTCGAAGGCAACGCCCAGACGCTGCGCTTGCTGACCCGGCTGGAGCCCAAGGTCCTCACCACGGACGGACGTCCCGCCGGGCTAAACCTCACCCGCGCCAGCCTCGATGCCGCGGCAAAGTACCCGTGGTCGGCGGCGAACGCGCCCGTCATCCACGGCGAGCGGACCAGCAAGTTCGGCGCGTACGAGGATGACCTGCCGATCTTCGACTGGATCCGCGAGGACGCCCCGGAGCGGCGCTCCTGTCTCGAAGCGCAGGTCATGGACCTCGCCGACGACATCTCCTATTCCGTGCACGACGTCGAGGACGCCATCGTCGCCGGGCACTTCCAGCTGAGGTGGATGGACAATCCGGACCACCGTGCCCGGGTGGTCGGCTACGCCAAGCAGTGGTACCTGCCGCAGAACGACCCGGCCGCGATTGATGCGGCCCTGGCCCGGCTGGAAGCCACCAGCGTCTGGGTGCGCGAGGCCGACGGCAGCCGCAAGTCGATGGCGGCGCTCAAGGACATGACCAGCCAGCTGATCGGGAGGTTCTGCCAGAGTGCGCTGGCGTCCACCCGCGCCGTCTACGGCCCGGAGAACCTGACCCGCTACAACGCGGAGCTGATCGTTCCGGATGAGACCGTGATGGAAATCGCCGTGATGAAGGGCCTGGCCACCACCTTCGTGATGACCACCGAACACCGGCAGCCCATCTACGAACGCCAGCGCGAGGTCCTGCACGCCCTCGTGACGGCGCTGAGCGCCACCGGGGACCGCCACCTGGAGCCCATGTTCGCCGCCGACTGGCGCGACGCGGAGGACGACGGCGCGCGGCTGCGTGTCGTGATCGACCAGGTGGCGTCGTTGACCGACGGTTCCGCGCTGGCCATGTACGAGCGGCTCGTGGGCAGCCTGCCCTCGCTGTGGTGACGGCCCTGGTGACCTTGCCCGCAGTGCCCTGCTATGCGCCATTCCGGTCGGGGCGCGGGACTAGGATGGCACTGTGGCCGGCCTGATCAAACGTGAAGATATCGATGAAGTACGCCAGCGCACCGACATCAAGGAAGTCGTCGACGGCTACGTGACCCTCAAGGGGGCGGGGCTGGGCTCATTCAAAGGCCTGTGCCCGTTCCATGACGAGCGTTCGCCATCGTTCACCGTCCGCCCCCAGGTGGGCAGGTACCACTGCTTCGGCTGCGGCGAGGACGGCGACGTCATCTCCTTCGTGCAGAAACTGGACCACACCACCTTCCACGAGGCCGTCGAAAAGCTCGCCGCCCGGATCGGCTTCGAGCTCCGGTACGAGGACGGCGGTTCCGGACCGAACCGCGAGGACGTCGGCCGTCGGCAGCGGCTGATCGATGCCCACAAGGTCGCGGACGAGTTCTTCCGCGCGCAGCTGCTGACCCCCGCAGCCACCGAGGGCCGCACCTTCCTGCACGACCGCGGCTTCGACCGGGCCGCAGCCGACCAGTTTGGCGTCGGCTACGCCCCGCAGGGCTGGGATTCGTTGCTCAAGCACCTCCGCGGGCGGGGCTACACGGATCCCGAGCTCAAACTCACGGGGATGTTCTCCGAGGGCGGGCGGGGGATCTACGACCGGTTCCGCGGCCGGCTGATCTGGCCCATCCGCGACATCGCGGGGGACACCATCGGCTTCGGTGCCCGCAAGCTCTACGAGGACGACCAGGGACCCAAATACCTCAACACCCCCGAGACAGCGCTCTACAAGAAGTCGCAGGTACTGTACGGAATCGACCTCGCCAAGCGCAGCATCGCCAAGGACCGGCAGCTCGTCGTGGTGGAGGGCTACACCGACGTGATGGCCTGCCATCTCGCCGGGATCACGACCGCGGTCGCCACCTGCGGCACGGCCTTCGGCACCGAACACATCAAGATTGCCCGCCGCCTGCTCTCCGACGACGGCAGCGGCGGCGAAGTCATCTTCACGTTCGACGGCGACGCCGCCGGCCAGAAGGCGGCCCTGCGGGCCTTCGAGGAGGACCAGCGGTTCGTGGCGCAGACCTACGTGGCCGTGGAGCCCAACGGCGCGGATCCCTGTGAGCTGCGCCAGTCCAAGGGCGACGCCGCCGTCCGGGACCTGATCGCAACCCGCCGTCCATTGTTCGAATTTGCCATCCGTGCCGCCCTGAAACGGCACAACCTGGACACGGTCGAGGGCCGGATCGCCGCACTGCGGGAATCCGCCCCGGTCGTCGCGCAGATCCGCGACGCCGGCATCCGTCCCGCCTACGCCCGGGAACTCTCCGGCTGGCTGGGCATGCCGGTAGAGGAAGTCAGCCGGGCGGTGGGCGCCGCCGCCAAGCGTGCCGCCCAGGCGCCGTCGGGCGGAGCCGGGTCCGGCCTGTACCAGGGGCAGGGCCGCGGCCAGGGCTCCGGGTACGCTACGGTGACCGGCGGCGGAACCGCCCCGGGCGTGGCTCCCTTGCCGGCGTCGGCCGCGCTGCCGTCCTTCAACCGTCCGGACCCGCGCGACCCCGTGGCGGCGATGGAACGGCAGGCCCTGGAGGTTGCCCTCCAGCAGCCCGGGATGCTTGAAGGTGAGACCTGGCAGCGTTTCACCGACGCGAGGTTCTCGACGCCGGCGTACCTGGCCATCCACGAGGCCATCCGTGCCACCGGCCTGGCGTTCGCTGGCGACCCGGTGCGCTGGGTGGAGCAGCTGCTGCGGGAGGTGCCCGAGCCGCTGCGCCCGCTCGTGTCCGAGCTGGCGGTGGTCCCGTTGCCGGCCAGCACCGCCGACGGGGTCCTGCGCTACTGCAAGGACATCCTGGCGCGCCTGTTCGAGCTGCAGATCACCCGGGTCAAGGCCGACAAGATGGGACAGCTGCAGCGGCTGGACGCGACAGCCGACCCGGAGGAGTTCCAGCGGCTGAACCGCGAGCTTATGCAGCTGGAGATGCAGAGGCGGTCCCTGCGCGCCGAGGGCTGATCTTCGAGCCCGATTGCCGAGGCCCGGTCGTCCCGTCGGGTTGTCCTGCAGGGGGCAATTTCGCTTCCCGGCAGGGTGTTTGCTAGGCTTAGATCCGCTTCATTCCTCCTTAGCTCAATTGGCAGAGCATTCGACTGTTAATCGAAGGGTTGCTGGTTCAAGTCCAGCAGGAGGAGCGCGCAGTCCCCGTCCCGGGTCACCGGGACGGGGACTTTTTTATACCCGTCAGGGGTATAGGCGGGCAATGACCGGGAGGTCGGAGGGCCGATTTCCTAAGCGGCAAAACCTTTGCTAATGTCGTACCTGCTTCATTCCTCCTTAGCTCAATTGGCAGAGCATTCGACTGTTAATCGAAGGGTTGCTGGTTCAAGTCCAGCAGGAGGAGCGGACAGGTCCCGCAGCCGGTGAATAACAGGCTGCGGGACCTTTTTTGTGCCCTCTTACGGCGGCCTGCTGCGTGCTCAGACGAAGTCCATCTCAACCTGGAGGAACCGCTCCGCCTCCGCCACGGCTGCACTGAAGGCTTCGAGTTCCGTGGGGGACGTGCGGGGTTCCCGGGGGTGCCATTCGTGCGGCGCGGAGTGCACCTGGGTGAAGCCGCCGCCGGGCGGGGCGTAGAAGATGCCGAAGCGCTGCACGGGCCACTCGGGGGACGACTCGGGTGCGACCAGGAGTGCTGAATCGAAGGCCGGGTTGTACCACTGGGCGATCGGGCGCCGGCGGTCTTCGGTGAACAGGCCGGCCGCGAAGAGGGCCGCCGACTGCTGGCTGGTCTGGCTGCACAGGCGATCCCACCACAGAGGCAGGATTCCGGTGTCGCACCGCTGCCACGTGGCCGGTTTGCGCGGAGGATCCTGCCAGTGGGGCACATCAACAACTTTATCGCCCGCCGTGGAGCGGCAACAGGGCCATTGGACAACTGCGCGGCCCCGCCCCGGAGGGACATGCCCAGCGCTAGGGCCGGCGCGTGGACCTAGTGCCCATATGCCCGCCCGTGGCCGCGGAGGCTGGGCATGTCCTCCGCACGGGGTCGTCCTGAGTTTGGCGCTGCCGGGGGACATGTTCAGTGCTTGGGCCGGCGCGTGGACATGGTGCCCATATGCCCACCCGTGGCCGCTAACATAGGGCATGTCCCGCGGGGTGGTGGGGCGCGGGGGTGGCTACTGGATCGGCGGGACCGTGCGGGGCCGCACGATCAGCCAGAGGGCAGCCGCGGCCAGGAAGATGCATGCGGCCTGGACGGCGCCCATCGGGGTGGATGACGTGACGCCGAGCCAGCCCACTACCGGTGAGATGAGGCCTGCCATCAGGAAGGTGGCGGCACCGAGCAGGGAGGCCGCGGTCCCGGCCTGGGCGCCGTGCTTGGCGAGCGCCAGCACCTGGACGCAGGGGAACGTGAAGCCGGCGCCGAGGATGTAGAACCACAGCGGCACCATCACCCCCCACAGACCGAAGCCCAGCTGGTCGAAGAGCACGATCAACAAAGCCATCAGGAACATCCACGCCGTGGAGCACGCCAGGATCCACTGCGGCGGGACCTTGCGGATGAGCCTCGAGCTGGTCTGCACGCCCGCGACGATGCCCAGCGAATTCACGCCGAAGAGCAGGCCGTACTGCTGCGGGCTGAAGCCGTAGACGTCCTGGAACAGGAACGGCGACGCCGACAGGTACGTGAAGAGCCCCGCGAAGTTCATTCCGCCCACCAGCAACAACCCCACAAAGATGCGGTCCTTGAACAGCACGCCGTAGCGCTGCCGGGCAGTCATGCCGGTTTTTCCGCGGAGTTCCCGGGGCAGCGTTTCGCGCACCACGAAGATCGCAGCGATGAGGACGCACATGCCGTAGCCGGCCAGGAAGAAGAAGATCCCCGGCCACGGCATGAACAGCAGCAGCTGAGAGCCGATCACTGGAGCGAGGATCGGAGCCAGGCCGTTCACCAGGGCCATCCGGGAGAACATCCGCACCATGGCGAAACCGCTGAACAGATCCCGCACCATCGCCATGGCCACCACGCCGCCGCCCGCGGCGCCGATACCCATCAGTACCCGGAAGAAGCCCAGCGTCGTGATGTCGGTCGACAGGGCGGCCCCCAGGGAGGCCACAATGTGCACCGCCGTCGCCAGGATCAGCGGCATCCGCCGGCCGAACTTGTCGCTCAGCGGCCCCACCACCAACTGGCCCAGCGCAAACCCGAGCGTGGTTCCGGTCAGCGTCAGCTGCACGGCCGCCTCCGAGACGGCCAGGCTCTCTTCCAGGGCCGGGAAAGCCGGAAGGTACAGGTCCACGGTGAAGGGACCCAGAGCGGTCAGGGCGCCGAGCATCAGAATGTAGAGGAGTTTGCGGCGGCGGCTCAGGGAATCGCCGGGATTGGTGGGTGTAGTCACAGAGGTCAATCCTAGGGCGCAGGACAGCCGACCACGTCTGCAGCGGAGGGCGCGCCACAGCCCGCGCCGCGCGGCGGCCGGGAGCCTGAATGGTACTTTTGACACCGGGGTGTGCGTGAAGCAGCGCAGACCGGCAAGCCCGCGGAAGCGGAATCACAGACGTAACCAGTTAGGCGGGACCGATGAGCGGACGTCACAGCGGCGGGAAAAGCGGAGGGCTGCGCATTTCCGCGCTGCCGAGGACCCTGAAACTGATCTTCAAACTGGCTCCGCGGCAGCTCAGCGACGAGATTGCCCTCGCCAAGGTCGAGATCAAGCGCAAGGGCATGCAGGTCGGCGTTGCCTCCGCCTTCCTCGGCGTCGCACTGGTCTTCGTCGCTTTTCTGGTCACCGGCCTCATCGTCGCCGCCATCATGGGACTCGCGACGATCATGCCCGCCTGGCTCGCGGCCCTGCTGGTCTGCGGCGTGTTCCTGATCATCGCCCTGATCGCCGGCCTGGTCGGGGTCGGCAAGTTCAAGAAGGCCCTGCCGCTGGTCCCCGAAGACACCCTCCGGGGCCTGAAGTACGACCTCGGCATCGCCAAGGAGGGCTCCGCGTTCGATCCTGCCGTGCTGGATCCGGAATCCGAGCAGTACAAGGCCGCCAAGGCCGCCAAGGCAGAAGCCGCTGCCAAGGCCCAGGCCGAGAAGGAAGCCAAGAAGGCCGCCGAGCCGGACCTCGGTCCGCCGCCCACCGAAGCGGAACTGCGACGCCGGCTGGACCAGCGCCGCACCCACCTCACCGGAGTCCGCGACGAACTCAACGAGGAACTGGACGTCAAGACCCAGGCGCAGGCCCTCCTGGCCATTGCCCAGGTTAAGCTGCAGGACGGCAAGGAACAGCTCAGCGGCAAAGTAGCCGAGGTCCGCTCCGCGGCCAGCCGCCGAGCAAAGCGGCCAGCGACGGCGGCCGGCGCCCGTGCAGACTCCGCAGGCGTGGCAGGCCAGCTGGGCCAGCGCTGGAAGCCGCTGGTAACACTCACCGCCTCAGCCGCAGCCCTCGTGTTCCTGCTGCGCAAACTGATCAAGGGCTAGGAAGCCCGCTAAACTGCAACGCCCGGTCGTTGCCGGCCACGGAAAGGGGGACTGGATGAAGTTCATCGGCGCTGGTTCCCGGCCTGGTCAGCCCCAGGTCCACCACGACCGGGTTTTCACCATCCCCAACGTGCTGACCGTCGTGCGGTTTCTCGGCGTCCCGCTCTTCATCTGGCTCGTGCTCGGGGCGCAGGAATACGGCTACGCCGCCCTCGTCTTGGCGATCATGGGCAGCACCGACTGGGTGGACGGCTACGTCGCCCGCCGGTTCGACCAGATGTCCAACCTCGGGCGGGTGATGGATCCGATCGCGGACCGGCTGTCGCTGATCGCGGTTGCCGTGACGCTGGTGATCGCCGGCGTCGTCGAGTGGTGGTACCTCGCAGCGCTGCTGATCCCCGACGCTATCCTGCTCGCCCTGTCGCTGTATTACTTCCACGGCCACCCCGACCTCCCCGTGAGCCGGATCGGCAAGATCCGGACTGCGCTCCTGCTGGTCGGCACCCCGCTGCTTGTGCTCTCGAAACTCCCCATCCCGGGTACCGAGGTCTACCTCACCGCCGCCTGGATCTTCCTGGGGCTGGGGCTCGTGGGGCACTGGATCGCCGGCTACAACTATTTCTGGGCCATCATCCGCAAGGGCAAAAAGCTCAAGCGCGGCCAGCCAGACGTCGACGGCGGCACCCGCTGATGGTGTGGTTCGCTGTCCTGCTTGCTGTGCTGGGAGCGTTTTGCCTCGCGTTCGGCGCCCAGCGCCAGGGCAGTGCTGTCAAGGCGGACACCGGGGGACTGGCGCTCAGCAACCACGGCATGATTCGCCTGATCCGCAACCCGCGCTGGGTGTTCGGACTGCTGCTGCTGTGTGTGGGCATGGCGTTGAACTCCGTCGCCCTGGTGATGGCGCCCCTGACGGTGGTGCAGCCGATCGGGGCGATTGCCCTGGTCATCACCACAATCGTCAACGCCAAGGACCAGGGGCTGACCATCAACCGGGCCACCGTGGTTGCCATCTCCGCCTGCGTTACGGGTTCGGCCCTGTTCGTGATCCTGGCGGTCACCGTGACCCAGGAAACCCATCAGGTCAGCTCCTCCGACGAGCTGACCGTTGTGCTGCTACTGGCCCTGGTTGTCGGATTGTTTGGGACGCTCGCCCTGGTGTTCAGGCAACGGATGAGCGCCTTCATCTACATCCTGGGGGCTGGCATCCTGTTCGGCTTCGTCGCCGTCCTGACCCGTATCATCGGCAAGCACCTGCTGGATCCGAACGGCCTGGGCGTCCAGAATGTGCCGTGGTATTCGGTGGTCGCCATCGTCGCCGCGGGCGTCCTGGGCTCGTGGTTCGTCCAAAATGCCTACTCGGGGGGCCCGCCGGACCTCGTGATCGCAGGACTGACCGTGATTGACCCGATCGTCGGCATCGCGATCGGCATCACGATCCTCGGCGAGCTGCGCCCCGATGTCCACGCCGTGACGGCGATAGCGATGGGGGCGGCCGCTTTGCTTGCTATCGTGGGAGTGATCGCTTTGTCCAGGCACCATCCCGAGGTCACCAAGCGCAAGAAGGACGCGCGGAAGGCCGCGGGGCGGGAGCCGCAGGACGTCAACAGACCTCAGCAGTAGGCCCGGCACGCCTGCGCCGGCGGCCAGCCGGCCACCACAAGTCCCAGCTGCCCGCACCGTGACCACCAGGAGCCCTCCCCGTGACCATGCCTGACAACCAGCACCCGCTGACCATCCTGATTGCCGCGGACACGTACCCGCCCCACGTCAACGGCGCGGCCATGTTCGGCTACCGCCTGGCTAGAGGCATGAAAGCCCGCGGACACGATGTTCACGTGCTTGCCTGCCGACCGGACAAAGGCAAGAGCTACACCGAGTTCAGCGACGAGGGCACGGTCCACCGGATCCGCTCGCACTCAGTTCCCACGCACGAATACTTCCGGATAACCTTCCCCTGGGAAATCAAGAAGGAAATCAGTCTGCTGTTCGACCGGATCCAGCCCGACGTGGTGCACATCCAGAGCCACTACATGATCGGCGAGCACGTGCTCTACGAGGCCGCGAAGCGCGGTATCCGGATCGTGGCAACCAACCACTTCATGCCGGAGAACCTGAACCCGTTCCTGCCCTTCCCGCAGTGGTTCAAGGACCTTGTGGGACGCATTTCCTGGAAGGACATGGGCAAGGTCATGGGCCAGGCCGACGTCGTCACCACCCCGACGCCGCTGGCGGCCAAAGCGATGCACCAGCACGCCTTCCTCCGCAAAGTCCTGCCACTGTCCAACGGCGTCGACTCCGCGGCCTACGAACTCAATCCGGGGGAGGAGCTGGAGCGCCACTCGAGCCCCACCGTGCTGTTCGTTGGCCGGCTCGCCGAGGAAAAGCACATCGATGTCCTGGTCGACGCTGTCGCCAAGACGCCTCGGGAACTGGATGTCCACCTTGAGATCGTCGGCGGCGGCGAAGTGCGCCCGGCTTTGGAGGACCAGGTTGCCAGGCTCGGGCTGCAGGACCGGGTCACGTTCCTCGGCCTGGCCAGCGACGCCGATCTCCGCAAGGCCTACCTGGCCGCTGACCTGTTCTGCATGCCCGGCACAGCGGAACTGCAGTCGCTCGTGACCCTGGAGGCCATGTCGGCCTCCACTCCGGTGCTGCTGGCTGACGCCATGGCACTGCCTCATCTGGTGCACGACGGCGAAAACGGCTACCTGTTCACCCCCAATGACAGCGACGACCTCGCGGCCAAAATGGTCCGCGTGCTGTCGCTCCCCGCCGATGAGCTGGCGGCGATGGGCAAGGCGAGCCGGGGCCTGGTGGAGAACCACAGCCTCGAGCACACCCTGCAGGCCTTTGAGGATCTGTACCGGGGCGCGAGCTACGACGACCTCGTCGTCTGATCCGGGGCACTACTATTGTTAGAGTAATTTTCGCCCGGAAACCCTCCGGCCCCGCGCGGGCAGGAACGATTTCCGGGCGCAAGGGGCTATAGCTCAGCTGGTTAGAGCGCGGGACTCATAATCCTAAGGTCCTCGGTTCAAGTCCGAGTAGCCCTACTGAAATAGAGAGGCCCGGTTCCCGCAAACAATGGGAACCGGGCCTCTTTTCCTGTCCTCTCCGAGCACGCCATGCCGCCGTCTCAACCGGACGACAATCTGATGATGGCCGGTCCAAGGAAAACCACAGGTCCCGTGCTTACCGTGTCGTCGGGACGTGGCACTCATCGGTGACGGTGCCACACGGCACACCCCAGCGAAGTGCCGCTCCCCGAGGCTGGCTCCAGAATCACATGAAACTGGAGCCAGCCTCTGGTACGGCAGACCAAAAAGGGCCGCAACGCACGAGAAGCCCCGCCCCAAGCGAACGGGACGCAACCATGTTCCGACCGCCGATAACGCTAGCTACGGCAGTTTGGCGGGCCTCCTGATGGGTGGGAACCTGCCCCTGGACAATTAGCCCGGGATACCCGGCCCTGAGGTCCCTGCGGCACTGGGCGCATTCCATATGGCCTCCGTCACTTGCGGCGTCCTTCCGGCGTGCGGTAAGTTACTCGTGAGTAACATTCCGCCGGCGCAAGGCCCGCGTTCCCTGGTCGCTGCTGATCTCCCGTGAAGGAACACCATGTCCAAAGCTGACATCGACATCAACAATCTCCCGTACGCCGATGGCGACTTTTTCGCGTTCGAGCAGCTGCTCAGCGGCAAAGAGCAGGACCGGCTCGCGGAGGTCCGCGCGTTCCTTGCCCGCGAGGTCAAGCCGATCGCCGTTGACTGCTGGAACCGCGCCGAGTTCCCGATGGACCTGATTCCGAAGCTTGCCGAGATCGATCTGGTCAGCCCGGTCCGGAGGCAGGGTTACTCCAACCTCTTCGCGGGCATCATGCACGCCGAAGCAACCCGCGCCGACACCTCCATTGCCACCTTCATCGGCGTCCATGACGGACTCTTCACCGGCTCGATCGAGGCGCTGGCCTCGCAGGAGCAGCAGGACGCGTGGCTGCCGGACATCTACTCGCTCAAGAAAATCGGCGCGTTCGGCCTCACCGAACCCCTCGGCGGATCCGACGTCGCCGGCGGCACCCGCACCACGGCCCGCAAGGAGGGGGACAGCTGGATCCTGAACGGGGCCAAGCGCTGGATCGGCAACGCCACATTCTCCGACTGGGTCGTCATCTATGCCCGCGACCTCGCCGACAACCAGGTCAAGGGCTTCCTCGTCGACACCAAGACCGAGGGCTACAGCGCCACCAAGATCGAAAACAAGATCTCGCTGCGCACCGTGCAGAACGCCGACATCGCCCTCGACAACGTCGTGGTGCCCGAGTTCTTCAAACTCGCCCACGCCAACAGCTTCCGCGACACAAACAAGGTCCTCAAGGTCACCCGCCTTTCCGTTGCCTGGCAGGCGGTCGGCCAGCAGCTCGCCACGTTCGACGTTGCCCGCCGCTACGCCGTGGAGCGCAGCCAGTTCGGACGCCCGATTGCCTCCTTCCAACTGGTGCAGCACCAGCTCGTGCAGATCCTCGGCAACGCCGTCAGCTCGATGGGCATGATGGTGCGGCTCTCCCAGCTGGAGGACCTTGGCCAGGCCAAGGACGAGCAGTCGGCACTGGCCAAGGCCTTCACTACGGCCCGCATGCGCGAGAGCGTTGCCCTGGGCCGCGGCCTCCTTGGCGGCAACGGGATCGTCACGGACTACGAGATGGCCAAGATCTTCTCGGATGCCGAGGCCATCTACTCCTACGAGGGAACCCACGAGATCAACACCCTCGTCACAGGCCGGGCGATCACGGGCATCTCCGCGATCGTCTAGGAAAAGGCCCAAGGCGCACGCACCTCCCAAGACGCCCGGCGGTCGGCGCCGCTTCCCGCGGCCCTTCGTCCTGATCCGCCCGCCACGCCCCTACCCGGGCGCCGGATCGAGGGGAGGAAGCAGGACGGAGGGCCGCAGGTCTGTCACGAAGGCCAGCGGATTGAGGTATTCCGCGCCGCGGCGGACGCCCCAGTGGACGCAGGGCGCCGGCGTGCAATGGCCGGGCTGGATCCACCCCAGGACATCCCCCACAACGACGGCGTCGCCCGCCTCGAGATCGCTGAGAACCGCCTCAAAGCTGCTCCGCAATCCGCTGCCGTGGTCGACGGTGATGACGCCACGGTCCGCCACCACGCCGGCAAAGCTCACGGTGCCCGACGCCGGGGAAGTGACCGGGGCGCCGTGGTGCGATGCCCGCAGATCCACACCGCGGTGCCCGCTCAGCCAGGGTTTTGCCGGCGGATCAAAGGCGCGCAGCACACCCGGCCGGGGGCTCAGCGGCCAGCTCCACCCGGCAGCCACCGTGCCGGCGCCGGCCGTGGGGCCCGGCGTGTCGCCCGGCGGGTGACCGGGAGCCGCTTCCGGGCCGGCGGACGCCGTCACGGGGGAGAGCGCCAGAAAAAGTGCGGCAGCCAGGACGGCAGCATACGCCGGAGTTCTCATGAACCCAGCCTGCTGTTGCCGCCTGCTCGGCGGAAGCGCCCCACCGGCGTATGTGGACAGCGCCGCGGAAACGCCGGAGGCGGGGCCCCCGCAAGGTCGCCCGCGCAGGCACGGCGAAGCCCCGCCGTGCCCTCCGGTCTGGGCCTCCGCCGCTCCTCCGCCGGCCCGCCGCCCCTCCTCTGCTGGGCCTCCGGCACCCCGCGGCCAACCCCCGGAAACCGTCCAATCCGGCACCGCCCCTGTAGTACACTTGGTGGAGCAGTTTGCTGTGCCCTCACGCTTGATTACTGTCTTTGTGCTAGCAAGGTAATTGTCTAAGCCGGCACGCCTCATTCAGGGGTGCGGGGGAGCAGCGGCTGACTACGCGTATCCAGCCCTCCTCATTCGAAGCTTGAACTCTTCAGGGTGCGGAGGACTGTGCTTCTTTCGGTCCGGGCCTGTGGTCCGGTGGAGAGGCGCAGTGGATGCCAGGAGCACCGCCCGCCTGGGTGTTGCTATTTAACCGTCAACTATTGGCAGGGTAAGACAGCCCTTGGGCTGTCTCATGAATGACCTGCCGGAAGGAGCGCCGGCATGCCCGTCGTAACTATGCGCCAGCTGCTTGACAGCGGCGTCCACTTTGGACACCAGACCCGCCGTTGGAACCCGAAGATGAAGCGATTCATCTTCACGGAGCGCAACGGCATCTACATCATTGACCTGCAGCAGTCGCTGTCCTACATCGACCGTGCCTACGAGTTCGTGAAGGCCACCGTTGCACACGGCGGCACCGTTCTCTTCGTTGGCACCAAGAAGCAGGCGCAGGAATCCATCGCCGAGCAGGCCACCCGCGTTGGCCAGCCGTACGTCAACCAGCGTTGGCTCGGCGGTATGCTGACCAACTTCCAGACGGTCTCCAAGCGCATCCAGCGCATGAAGGAACTCGAAGAGATCGACTTCGACGACGTCGCCGGTTCCGCGTACACCAAGAAGGAACTGCTGCTCCTTCGCCGCGAACTCACGAAGCTGGAAACCAACCTCGGTGGTATCCGCAACCTGACCAAGGCGCCTTCGGCGCTCTGGATCGTTGACACCAAGAAGGAACACCTGGCTGTCGACGAAGCCAAGAAGCTGAATATCCCGGTTGTTGCCATCCTGGACACCAACTGCGATCCGGACGAAGTCGACTTCCCGATCCCGGGTAACGACGACGCCATCCGCTCCGTCAACCTGCTGACCCGCGTTGTTGCTGACGCCGTTGCTGAGGGCCTCATCGCCCGCAACCAGCGCGCCACCGGCACCACGGAAGCTCCGGAAGAGCCGCTGGCCGAGTGGGAGCGCGAACTCCTCGAAGGCAGCAAGACCGAAGAGGCTGCTGCCGCTCCGGCCGCAGAAGCCGCTCCGGCTGCTGAAGAGGCACCCGCCGCTGCCGAGGCTGCTCCGGTTGCTGAAGAGGCACCCGCCGCTGCCGAGGCTGCTCCGGTTGCTGAAGAGGCACCCGCCGCTGCCGAAGCCGCTCCGGTTGCCGACGACGCCGCCGACGAAGCCAAGTAGTCAGACAGGCTGCTTTTCTCAGCTGACAAATAAATCCGGATCTCCCCGCACGCCCTGCGCGTAAGGGGAACTGACAGGATGGCCGCTCACCGGGTGAGCTGCCGTCCTGTCAGTCCGTACACCACATAAAATTTTCTAGACAGAGGGGTTCACATGGCGAACTACACTGCCGCTGATATCAAGGCTCTGCGCGAGCGCACGGGCGCCGGCATGATGGATGTCAAGAAGGCTCTTGACGAGGCCAACGGTGACGCCGAGAAGGCCATCGAAATCATCCGCATCAAGGGCCTCAAGGGCGCTACCAAGCGCGAGGGCCGCTCAACCGCGGAAGGCCTGGTTGCCGCCAAGGTCGCCGGCGGCGTCGGCGTGATGATTGAAGTCAACTGCGAGACCGACTTCGTTGCGAAGGCTGACAAGTTCATCCAGCTCGCCGACAAGGTCCTGGCCGTTGCCGTCGAGTCCGGCGCTGCCGATCTCGAGACCCTGCTGGCCACCGAGGTCGACGGCAAGCCGCTGTCCGAGGTCGTCGTCGAAGAGGGCGCCGTTCTGGGCGAAAAGGTTGTTGTCCGCCGCATCGCCCGCCTCGAAGCCGCCACGGTCGACGCTTACCTGCACAAGACCTCCAAGGATCTCCCGGCTCAGGTCGGCGTCCTGTTCGCTGTTGACGGCGAAGGCGAAGCAGCTGCCACCGCAGCCCACGACGTCGCCGTTCACATCGCTGCGATGTCCCCGAACTACCTCTCCCGCGAGGATGTTCCGGCCGAGCTCGTCGAGTCCGAGCGTCGCATCGCCGAAGAGACTGCCAAGGCCGAAGGCAAGCCCGAGGCAGCAATGACCAAGATTGTGGAAGGCCGTGTCACTGGCTTCTACAAGGGCGAGGTTCTCCTCGACCAGGCATTCGCCAAGGATGCCAAGAAGTCTGTCGCGCAGGTTCTCGAAGAGGCCGGCGTCAAGGGCACCGCATTCACGCGTTTCCGCGTCGGTTCCTAGCCAGACACCAGTCAGGCACTGAGTCAGACACTAGTCAGACACGCTGAGGGGGTGGTCACTGCGGTGGCCGCCCCTTTTGCATGCACACAGGGTATGCCCGCAGGGCACGCCGGCAGGGTATGGACCGGGAGGCCATCCCGGGGCAGCACCGGGTCCCGGCGGAATGACGCCTTTGGTCCCCGGCACGATACCCTTTTTCAGAGTTCACCAACGGGAAGGCACCATGGAAACCGTCACTACTTCAGTCCAGCCAAAGAAGAGCCGGCGCCGAGTCCTGTTGAAGCTATCGGGCGAGGTCTTCGGCGGCGGGAAGCTCGGCGTTGATCCCGACACGGTCCGCGGCGTGGCCAAGCAGATCGCCGCAGCAGTCCCCGACGTCGAGGTTGCGATCGTCGTCGGCGGCGGGAACTTCTTCCGCGGCGCCGAACTGTCCCAGAGCGGCATGGACCGTTCCCGCGCCGACTACATGGGCATGCTCGGCACGGTCATGAACTGCCTGGCCCTCCAGGACTTCCTGGAACAGGCCGGCGTCGAAACCCGTGTCCAGAGCGCCATCACCATGGGCCAGGTCGCCGAAGCGTACATCCCGCGCCGCGCCATCCGTCACATGGAAAAGGGCCGTGTCGTCATCTTCGGCGCCGGCGCCGGCCTTCCGTACTTCTCCACCGACACCGTGGCCGCCCAGCGTGCCTTGGAGGTCCACGCCGACGTCGTCCTGATGGCCAAGAGCGGCGTCGACGGCGTGTACACCGCGGACCCGAAGAAGGATCCCACGGCCGAGAAACTGCACCACCTCAGCTACGACGACGCCCTGCGCCGCGACATCCGCGTGATGGACCAGACCGCCATGACCATGTGCAAGGACAACAACCTCACTATGGTCGTGTTCGGCATGGAAGGCGAAGGCAACGTCACCCGCGCCATTCTCGGCGAGGACCTGGGCACCGTCGTCACCCCCTAGCAACGGCTAGGATGTTTTCAGGACACTTCCGTTGCCCGGATCCGGGCAGGCCTACGGAACACAACCAAGACCGTGCAGCATCCCGCCAGCGGCGGGTGCACCAATTTCTGAGGAGAGACCGTGATCGAAGAAACCTTGCTCGAAGCCGGGGAAAAGATGGACAAGGCGGTTGAAGTAGCCAAGGAAGACTTCGCCTCGATCCGGACCGGCCGCGCCACCCCGGGCCTCTACAACAAGGTCCTCGTGGACTACTACGGCTCCCCGACGCCGCTGCAGCAGCTGGCCTCCTTCGCCGTGCCGGACGCCCGCACCATCCTCATCACGCCCTTCGACAAGACCGCCCTGCGGGACATCGAGCGTGCGCTGAGCGATTCCGAGGTCGGCGCCAACCCGTCAAATGACGGCAACGTCATCCGGATCACGATCCCGGACCTGACGCAGGAGCGCCGCAAGGAATACGTCAAGATCGTCAAGTCCAAGGGCGAGGACGCCAAAGTGTCCATCCGCAACATCCGCCGCAAGGCCAAGGAAACCCTGGACAAGCTGGTCAAGGACGGCGAGGCCGGCGAGGACGAGGGCAGCCGCGGCGAAAAGGAACTAGATGCCATGACCAAGGCTCACGTCGACGGGATCGATGAGCTGCTCAAGCGCAAGGAAGCCGAGCTGCTCGAGGTCTGATGGCGCAGGAACAGGGGGACCCCGGGGCGGACGTCCGGTCTCGGGGAAAGCAGCGGAGGAATCCGACGCCGAAGGCCGGCAGGAACCTGCCCGCCGCTACGGCGGTGGGCGTTGGCATGCTCGTGTTTGTCCTCGGCGGACTGCTGTTCCTTCCGCTGGGGTTCGTGCTCATTGTCACCGCCTTCGCGGTCTTCGGTGTCTGGGAAGTTTTCCGGGCACTGGAAACCACCGGCACCCGGCTGCCGATCGTTCCGGTGATGACCGGCACCGTTGCGATGCCGGCCGCCGCCTACTTCGGCGGCACCGAAAGCCTCCTGTTCGCGATGCTGCTCAGCAGCGTCGCGGCGCTGATCTGGCGGTCCCTGGAAGGTGCCGCCGGTTCCGCGCGCAGCATCTTCGCCGGTGTCTTCACCCTGGCCTGGATCCCGTTCCTGATCAGTTTCGCCGTGCTGCCGCTCCACACCTTCGTGGGGGAGGCACCGGTGGGGCTGTGGCCCGACGGCGTTGTTCCCCCCGGGGCGTGGCAGATAGCCACCCTCCTGCTGCTGGTGGTCGCCAACGACACCTTCGGGTACCTCGTCGGGGCCTCCCTCGGCAAGCACCCGATGGCGCCGAAGATCAGTCCCAAAAAAAGCTGGGAAGGCTTCGCCGGATCCATCGCCGGCGCCACGGCCGTCGGCGTCCTCGCCGCCGTCTTCCTGCTGGACCGGCCCTGGTGGGTCGGTGTCGTCCTGGCCGTGGGCATGGTGGCCGCGGCCACCGCCGGAGACCTCTCCGAATCCATGGTGAAGCGCGAACTCGGAATCAAGGACATGAGCAGCATCCTGCCCGGCCACGGCGGGGTCATGGACCGGCTGGACTCGATAGTCTTCGCCTGCCCGGTGGCATTCATCCTCTACTCCGTCTTCACGGGCGCGTGAGGCACCACCTGTTCCACCTTCCGGCCCCTAGAATGGTGCCGGGCAAACCAGTCGAACGGCATTGAAGGAAACAACAGTACAGTGGACATTCAACGGCAGATTCCTTCGTCTTTTGACCGCGTGCAGCGGAACGAATACGGCTACAACGCCAAGCAGGTCGATCAGTTCATGCAGCGCGCACGGGTGTCATTCGAGGCGGCCCAGTCCGCCGACCGGCCGGTCAAGAGCGGGGACGTCAGGTCCGTTTCCTTCGACCCCGTCAAGGGCGGCTATGCAGCGGCCGGCGTGGACGCGGCCCTGGACCGGCTGGAGGACGCCCTGGCTCTTCGGGAACGCGATGAACTCGTGGCCGAACGCGGCGAGGAAGCCTGGCTCCGTGAGATCGGCCGGCTCGCCGGCGTGCTCCGCGGTCGTCTGCACCGCCCTGACGGGGAGCGCTTTCGGCGCCCGACCAAGGCCAAGGCCCGCAGCTACAACACCACGGACGTGGATGACCTCTGCCACGACCTGATCGGATACCTCGAAGAGGACAAGCCGCTGAGCGTGGACAATGTCCGCCGCGCCGTCTTCCGTCCCGCCGTCGGCAAGGACGGCTACGAGGAAAACCAGGTGGACGCCTTCATGGACCGGGTCGTCGAACTCATGGCCGCGATCGACTGAGCGTGCTCAGCGCTCGGTGACCAGCGGCCGTTCCGGAGTGTGCAGCCGCGTCATGAGCCGGGTAATGCCCCGCGGCACGCGGGTCCTGGTGGCCCGCGACACAAGGACCATCACGGCAAACGCGGCCGGCACCGTCCAGGCGGCGGGCTGCGCCAGCCACGACGGGGTTCCGCCGGCACCCAGCAGGGCCCCTGCCACCATGGCCCCGCCGCACAGCACAGCCCCCGTCGCCATGCCGGCAATCGCCCCGGAATCGGTCAGCCCGCGCCACCAGATGCCCAGCAGGAGCACCGGGCAGAGCGTGGACGCGGTAAACGCAAACACCATCCCCACGCTGCCAGCCAGCGCGAGCGAACCCGTCATGGACGCCACACCCAGCGGCACCAGCGCCGAGATCACGGCCGCCCGGCGGAAGCCCTTCACGCTGCCGCCGAAGAGGTCCTGGCTGATCACCCCGGCAAGCGAGACGACCAGCCCGGAGGTCGTGGACAGGAACGCGGCGAACGCACCGGCCACCACCAGGGCGGACAGCAGATCACCCGCCATCCCGCCCACCAGCTCCCCGGGGAGCAGCAGCACCACCGCGTCGGCCTGCCCGCTCTGCGCCAGGTGGGGGGCGAACATCCGGCCGATCAGCCCGTACGCCGTCGGGAACAGGTAGAAGACCGACAGCAGGCCCAGCACGATCAAGGTGGTCCGGCGGGCCGACTGCCCGTCCGGGTTCGTGTAGAAGCGCACCAGCACGTGCGGCAGCCCCAGCGTCCCGAACAGCAGCGCCACCAGCAGGGAAATGTTCTGGTACATCCCCGCCGGAGCAGCGCCCGTCGGGTTCACGGACGCTTCCGCCACGGGGGGAGTTCCGGAGTCCGCCAGCACGAAGACCATAAAAAGGATCGGTACGGCCAGCGCCGTCAGTTTCAGCCAGTACTGGAACGCCTGGACAAAAGTGATCGAACGCATGCCGCCCGCCACCACCGTGACGCAGACGACGGCGACCACGGCCACCATCCCCACCCAGGCCGGCAGCCCGGTGGTGATCCGGATCGCCAGCCCCGCGCCGTGGAGTTGCGGGACGATATAGAGCCAGCCGACCATCACGACGACGACGCTCGTGACGCTGCGGACCACCCGGGAGTCGAGCCGCGCTTCGGTGAAGTCGGGAATCGTGTAGGCGCCGGAGCGTCGGAGCGGGGCGGCGACGAAGAGCAACAGCATCAGGTAGCCGGCGGTGTACCCCACCGGGAACCACAGGGCGTCCGTGCCGGAGAGCAGGATCAGCCCGGCCACGCCGAGGAAGCTCGCCGCCGAGAGGTACTCGCCGCCGATCGCGGAGGCATTCCACCAGGGCCGGACCGTCCGTGACGCCACATAGAAATCCCCCGTGGTGCGCGAGATCCGCAGCCCGTAGAAACCGATGACGGCCGTGGCCAGCGAGACGGCGGCGAACGCCGCGATGCCGACGACCGGGTTCACGGTCGCCTCACTTGTCCCCGACGAGATCCCGGTAGCGGGCCTCGTTCCGGGCAGCCGTCCGGATGTACAGCCAGGCGCTGAGTCCGATTACCGGGTAGATCCCGGCGCCCAGCAGCACCCAGTCGAAGGGCAGACCCACGATGGTTGACTCCGCGAGGCCCGGGACCAGTCCCAGCATGAGCGGGAACGCGACCAGGATCAGCAGGAATCCCGCGGCCACGACCACGGCGAGCCGCAACTGCGAGCGGATCAGTGAGCGGACAAACACCTGGCCGGCGTCGGACTCCTCGGCGGCGTCGCGGGAATCGGCGGCCGACCACGTGGCAGGCAGCGCCCCGCTTCCCGGAAGAATCGTGCGGGGGGCAGTGACGCGGACGCGGGTCATGCCTGCGGCCGGATCCGGGTCGTCTCGAGCTTCTCCCGCACGGCGGGCAGGTGACGCCGGCTGATGGGCAACTCGGCCCCCGCCACGGTGACGCTGGGCCGGGCGGCGGCAAGCTTCATGTGGCTGACATGGTTCAGCGCGATGAGGTAGGAGCGGTGGATCCGCAGGAACCCGGCTTCGGCCCACTGCTGTTCCAGATCGGCCAGCGGGACCCGGATGAGGTAGCTGACGTCCGCGGTGTGCAGCCGGGCGTAGTCGCCCTGCGCCTGGACATAGGTGACGTCTTCGCGGCGGATCATCTTCGTGGTGCCGCCGAGGTCCACGGTGATCATCTCCGGCCGCGGGCCGCCGTCCTTGAGTAGCTCGCTGATCCTGCCGATCGACTTCGCCAGCCGCTCGGCGCGGACCGGTTTCAGCAGGTAGTCCACCGCGGCCAGGTCGAATGCTTCCAGGGCGCAGTCCTCATCGGCGGTGACGAAGACGACGGCGGGAGGCTTGCTGCTGCGAGCGATGACGCGGGCGATGTCCAGGCCCGAGAGTGCGGGCATGTGGATGTCGAGGAACACGGCGTCGACCTCCTCGGCCTCGAGGGTCCGCAGGGCCTCGGCTCCGGAGGACGCGCGGTGGATGGTGCCGATCCGGTCGTCCCGGCCGAGCAGGAAGGCCAGTTCCTCCACGGCGGGCAGCTCGTCGTCGGCGACGAGGACGTTAATCATGGTCCAAGACTAACGCCGGACGCGTTTGGCCCCTATCAGGCATCGTGGCGGGGCTGGGACTTGGGGACGCGCATCGTGATCAGCGTGCCTTCGCCGGGCGCCGTCTCGATCACCAGACCGTGTTCGTCGCCGTAAACCTGACGCAGCCGGGCATCGACGTTGCGCAGCCCGACATGCTCGCCGTCGCGGTGCCCGGCAAGGACAGCCTGCAGCTGCGCCGGATCCATGCCCACCCCGTCGTCCTCGATGGTCACCTCGGCGAAGGCGCCGGCATCGTTGGCCGTGATGGAGATGTGGCCGGGGCCCTCCTTGGCCTCGAGGCCGTGCCGGACCGCGTTTTCCACCAGCGGCTGCAAGCTCAGGAAGGGGATCACGGTACTGAGCACCTCGGGGGCGATCCGCAGGCTCACCTGAACACGGTCGCCGAACCGGGCCCGCTCCAGCAGCAGGTACCGGTCGATGCAGCGCAGCTCCTCGGCGAGGGTGGTGAAGTCCCCGTGCCGACGGAAGGAATAACGGGTGAAGTCGGCGAACTCCACCACCAGCTCCCGGGCGCGGACCGGATCGGTATTGATGAAGGACGCGATCGCGTTCAGGGAGTTGTAGATGAAGTGCGGACTGATCTGGGCCCGGAGCGCGCGCACCTCGGCCTCCATCAGCAGCGTGCGGGACGCGTCGAGTTCGGCCAGTTCCACCTGCGTCGCCACCCAGTCGGCCACCTCGCTGGTGGCCCGGACCAGCCCGGCACCGGCCGCAGGGGCGAAGGCTGCCACGACGCCCACCACCCGGGTGCCGGCCCTGATCGGGGCGATCACCGCGGCGCGTTCCACATCCGCGCGGGTCGCCACCGCGCCCTGGCCCTGGGCGAGTTCCTGCACTTCGCCGGCCGGAATGACGGCGGTATGGCCGCCGTCGAGCACTCCGGCCGCGAGCTCCATCAGCACCGGCTTGAGCTCTTCCCCGGCACCGTCCCAGGCCAGCACGCCGTTGGTATCCGTGATTGCAAGCGCGTCGCAGCCCAGTAGGCTGCGCAGCTGCCGGCTGGCCTTGGCGGCACCGGCAGGATTCAGGCCCGTCCGCAGGTGCTGGCCGGCGCGCGACGCCGCGTGCAGCGTCTTGTACGTGGCCCGTTCGGCGTCCGTGCCAAGCTCCCGGAAGGAGCGGAGCACCTTGAGTCCAACGGCGACGACGACGGCGATCGCCGCCGCGATCACGGCGATGGCGGCGGCGATGAACAGGGGAGAGTCGGGCATGGGCCCAGCGTATCGCGGCACCTGCCGGGCAGGGGCTGACGAGCGCCGTACCGGGCTGGAGCCACCGCTGACCGCAGCATCCCGACCGCTGAGCGACGTTGGGCGGGGCGGATATGGATGTTGGCCGCGTCAGGGGAGAGAGTGATTGTAGTCACATTGGCCGGAGGACTGTTTGGAGCAGGCCAAGGCAGCCGGTGTGGACTCAAAAGTCTCAATGAGGAGGAACGATGGGTCACGAAGCCCAAGAAACGGACGCCACGGCGGCCGTGGACTTCAAAGAAGTCCAGTCGACGCCGCGGTTCCAGGAACTGCGCAAGCGTCAGCGCAGCTTTGTCTTTCCGATGGCCATTGCATTCCTGCTCTGGTACTTCGCCTATGTCCTGCTGGCCGACTACGCGGTGGAGTTCATGTCCATCAAGGTCTGGGGCAACATCAATGTCGGCCTGATCATGGGCCTGGCTCAGTTCGTGACCACGTTCGCCATCACCGGCTGGTACGTCAGCTACTCGAATCGGAAGCTTGACCCGATCGCAGCGGAAATCCGCCACGAAATCGAGGGCCACGAATTCGACAAAGACGGCAACCAGATCAGCGGGGTAGAGAAATGACATTTATGGTCCCCGCAGTGAACGTTGCGGATCTCAAGGAAACCACACTGCTGAACATGGGCATCTTCGCCCTGTTCGTGGCGGTCACGATGATTATCGTGATTAAGGCCAGCCGCAACAACAAGACGGCCGCCGACTACTACGCCGCCGGCCGGTCCTTCACCGGACCGCAGAACGGCACCGCCATCGCAGGCGACTACCTCTCGGCGGCGTCGTTCCTGGGCATCACCGGCGCCATCGCCGTCAACGGCTACGACGGTTTTATGTACTCCATCGGCTTCCTGGTCGCCTGGCTCGTCGCCCTGCTGCTCGTGGCCGAACTGCTCCGCAACACCGGCAAGTTCACCATGGCCGATGTCCTCTCCTTCCGGCTCAAGCAGCGTCCCGTGCGCATCGCGGCGGCCATCTCCACCCTCGTGGTCTGCTTCTTCTACCTCCTGGCCCAGATGGCCGGAGCCGGCACCCTGATCTCGCTGCTCCTTGGCATCAGCGACTGGGGCGGACAGGCGCTGGTGATCATCGTCGTCGGCGCCCTGATGATCATGTATGTACTGATCGGCGGCATGAAGGGCACCACCTGGGTCCAGATCATCAAGGCCGTGCTCCTGATTGCTGGCGCTGCCGTGATGACCTTCTGGGTCCTCGCCATCTACGGCTTCAGCCTTTCCGATCTGCTGGGCGGCGCGGTGGAAACCTCGGGCAACCCGAATATCCTGAACCCGGGCCTGCAGTACGGCAAGTCCGAAGTCTCCAAGATCGACTTCATGTCCCTGGGTCTGGCCCTCGTGCTTGGCACCGCGGCCCTGCCCCACGTTCTGATGCGCTTCTACACGGTTCCGACCGCCAAGGAAGCCCGCAAGTCCGTGGTCTGGTCCATCTGGCTGATAGGCCTGTTCTACCTGTTCACCCTGGTCCTGGGCTTCGGTGCTGCTGCGCTGGTTGGCGCTGAAACGATCAAGGGTGCCCCGGGCGGCGTCAACTCCGCCGCACCGCTGCTGGCGTTCCACCTCGGTGGGCCGCTGCTGCTCGGCTTCATCTCGGCGGTGGCCTTCGCCACCATCCTGGCCGTCGTCGCCGGACTTACCATCACCGCGGCGGCATCGTTCGCCCACGACATCTATGCCAGCGTTATTGCCAAGGGCAAGGCCGACGCGGCCACTGAGGTCAAGGTGGCGCGGCGCACCGTGGTCGTCATCGGCCTGCTGGCCATTATCGGCGGCATCTTCGCCAACGGCCAGAACGTGGCGTTCCTGGTGGCGCTTGCCTTCGCGGTGGCGGCCTCGGCCAACCTGCCCACCATCCTGTACTCGCTGTACTGGCGCAAGTTCACCACCCAGGGCGCCCTCTGGAGCATGTACGGCGGGCTCGGCTCCGCGATCATCCTGATCGCGCTGTCCCCGGTGGTCTCGGGTGCGAAGACGTCCATGATCCCGGGCGCCAACTTCGCGATCTTCCCGCTCAGCAACCCCGGCATCGTCTCCATCCCGCTCGCGTTCTTCCTGGGCTGGCTCGGTTCGGTGCTGGACAAGAGGCTGGAAGACACCACCAAGCAGGCCGAAATGGAAGTCCGCTCCCTCACGGGTGTGGGCGCCGAGAAGGCCACCGACCACTAAGCATCAACCGCTGGTGACCCACACCGGCTGGCAAACGGCAGGAGCCCCCGTGCAACCGCACGGGGGCTCCTGCCGTCTTCTTAGACCTCCGCGGAGCCGCGTTCCAGCAGCGGCTGGATCCGGAACGGGATCAGCTCACCCATGGCCAGGGCGGTGTCCGTCCGGTCCACGCCGTCGCAGGCCAGGATCTTGCCGTTGATCCGGAACAGATCCTCGGCGTCGAGCGCCACCACCCGGAGCAGCAGGTCCGCCGATCCGGTCAGGCCGTAGCCCTCCAGGATCTCCGGAATATCGGCCAGTTCCCCCGCCAGCGTGCCAAGCTTCTGCTGCTGGACGTGCACCGAGATGAAGGCCATCAGCGGGTAGCCCAGCGAGGCCGGATTGATGCGCCGCTCAAAGGACAGGAAGACGTGTTTTTTCTCCAGCTGGGCCATCCGGGCCTGCACGGTATTCCGTGACAGCCCCAGCTTCTGGGCCAGTGCCACCACGGTCCGGCGGGGGTCCAGGGCCATGGCCGAAAGCAGGCGGGTGTCGGTGCCATCCAGGGGTTGCATAATGCGCAAGATTAGCACGGTGCCGAGGCGCCGGACAGGGCATAATGCTCAATTAATTCGTAGGTGGTTGTACCCAATGGGCATTGTGAGTAGGGTCACAGATATCCGGGGCAACGGCGCCCGGGCGGCCGGTGCGCACCGGGATCACGAGTCCCGCGGGTACCGGTCAGACGACGTCAGAAGGTGCGGACAACTGTGTTTACCGACGACGCGGGCAAGGGCGGCATTTCCGCCGGGGGCCCCGGAAACAGTGCAGAATCAAACAGGCGTACGGGCGGGGATCTCGTCCAGCTCATCACCCCCGGGGGTGAACGCGTAAGCCATCCGGAGTTCGATCCCTGGGTTCAGGATGTCAGCGACGAACAGCTTGGCGCGCTGTACGAAGACATGGTGGTCATCCGGCGGATCGATGCCGAGGCCACCGCCCTGCAGCGCCAGGGTGAGCTGGCCCTCTGGCCGCCGCTGCTGGGCCAGGAGGCCTCGCAGATCGGTTCGGCCCGTTCCCTGCGTGACGACGATTTCGTCTTCCCCAGCTACCGCGACAACGGTGTGGCCTACTGCCGCGGGGTGAACCCCGAGGACATCGTCAAAGCCTGGCGGGGCAATGCCCTGGCCGGCTGGGATCCCTACACGGTCAACGTCGCAACCCAGCAGATCATCATCGGCGCCCAGACCCTGCACGCCACCGGCTATGCCATGGGAATCCAGAACGACGGCGCCGACTCGGTCGCCGTGGCCTATTTCGGCGACGGCGCCACGAGCGAGGGCGACGTCAACGAGGCCCTGGTGTTCGCTGCCAGCTTCCAGTCCCCGGTGGTCTTCTTCTGCCAGAACAACCACTGGGCCATCTCCGAGCCCGTCCGGCTGCAGTCGCACATCCAGATCGCGGACCGCGCGGCCGGCTTCGGCATCCCCAGCATGCGGGTGGACGGCAACGACGTCCTGGCCGTGATGGCGGCAACCCGGACCGCCATCGACCGGGCACGCCACGGCGGCGGCCCCACCTTCATCGAGTCCGTCACCTACCGGATGGGCCCGCACACCACGGCAGATGATCCCACCCGCTACCGCGACGCGAACGAACTAGAGGACTGGGTTGCGAAGGACCCGATCGCGCGGGTGAAGGCGCTGCTGGACCGCAAGGGACTGCTCACCGAGGACCTCGAAGCCGCCGTCGCCGCCAAAGCGGACGCCGTCGCCAAAGCCCTTCGGGCCGGCACCATCAACATGCCCGAGCCGCAGCCGTTGGACATTTTCAAGCACGTCTACAGCACGCCGCATTCCCCGCTGGACCGCCAGCAGGACCACTATTCCCGTTACCTGGCTTCCTTCGGCGATCCCGCAGAAGCCGCTTCTGAAGAAGGTGCACGCTGATGACGCAGATGACCTTTGCCCGAGCCATCAATTCGGGCCTGCGCAAGTCCCTCGAAAACGATCCCAAGGTGATCCTCATGGGCGAGGACATCGGCGCCCTCGGCGGTGTCTTCCGCGTCACGGACGGCCTGCAGAAGGACTTCGGCAAGCACCGCGTCGTGGACACCCCGCTGGCGGAGTCCGGCATTATGGGTACCGCTGTGGGCCTGGCCTACCGCGGGTATCGCCCGGTGGTGGAGATCCAGTTCGACGGGTTCATCTACCCGGCGTTCGACCAGATCGTCAGCCAGGTCGCCAAGATGCACTACCGCACCCAGGGCGCGGTCAAGATGCCCATCACCATCCGCGTGCCCTTCGGCGGCGGCATCGGATCCCCGGAACACCACTCCGAGTCACCGGAGGCCTACTTCACCCACACCTCGGGCCTGCGCGTGGTCAGCGTTTCCAACCCGCAGGACGCCCACACCATGATCCAGCAGGCCATTGCCTGCGATGATCCGGTGCTCTACTTCGAACCCAAGCGCCGCTACCACGACAAGGGCGAGGTGGACGAGACCCTCGACCTCAGCACCGCCCTGTCGATGGAGAAGGCCCGCGTCGTCACCGAAGGGACCGATGTGACGCTCGTGGCCTACGGCCCGCTCGTCAAGACGGCCAGGGACGCAGCGCTCGCCGCCGCCGACGAAGGCATCTCGATCGAGGTCATCGACCTGCGCTCGCTCGCCCCGGTGGACTTCGCGACCTTGGAGGCCTCGGTCCGGAAAACCGGCCGGCTGGTCATCACGCATGAAGCCTCCCAGACCGGCGGGATCGGCGCCGAGGTGGCCGCCAGCATCACCGAGCGCTGTTTCTACCACCTCGAGGCTGCCCCGGTCAGGGTCACCGGCTTCGACGTTCCGTACCCGTACTCAAAGCTTGAAATGCACCACCTCCCGGGCCTGGACCGCATCCTGGACGGCGTGGACCGCGCCCTGGGCCGCCCCAACTCCCTGAGCGGGCTGGAAGGATGAGCGCCACCATGATCAAGGAATTCAGGTTGCCGGACCTCGGTGAAGGTCTGACCGAGTCGGAAATTGTCGCCTGGAAAGTCGCGGTGGGGGATACCGTCACGCTCAACCAGATCATCGCCGAAGTCGAAACGGCCAAGGCCGTCGTCGAACTGCCCTCACCGTTCGCCGGTGTGGTCGCGGCCCTGCACGAGCAGCCCGGCACCGTCGTGGAGGTCGGCAAGCCGATCGTCTCCTTCGAGGTGGAGGGCGACGACGGCGGCCCCGCCGGTGACTCCGGCACCAACGGAGCTGGGGGCGCCGACGCGCCCACGAAACGCGAACCGAACCTCGTCGGCTACGGCGCCGTCCTCGAGAACTCCGGCCGCCCGGCCCGCCGCGCCCGCAGCTTCGCCGCCCCTGTGGCCGCAACGGCAACCGCGCCTGCACCGGCGCCGGTGGCTGAGCGCGTCGAAGCAGCCCCGGTGGTTCCGTCGGCCGGGCCTGTCGCTGCTCCCGCGGTTCCGGAGGCAGGGCGTGTTGAGGCCCTGCCTGCGTCCGAATCCGCGGAACGCCCGCGGTCCACGCCGCCGGTGCGCAAGCTTGCCAAGGATCTGGGTGTCGACCTCGGCCTGGTCACCGGCACCGGGGAGTTCGGGCTCATCACCCGGGACGACGTCCGCAACTTCATCGGCGGGGGAGACCTGCCGGCCGCACCCCGGGACCTGGCCGGTGTGTCCGCGCAGGCTCCCGCCGCGGCGCAGGGCGAGCGGGAAACCCGGACTCCGATCAAGGGGGTGCGCAAGTTCACCGCCGCCGCCATGGTCTCCAGCGCGTTCACGGCACCGCATGTCACGGAGTTCCTGACCATTGACGTGACCCCGACCATGGAGCTGCTGGCGAAACTCAAGGCCAGCCGCGCGTTTGCCGGCTATAAGCTCACGCCGCTGACCCTGGTGTCCAAAGCCGTGCTCATCGCGCTGAAGAACCACCCCACGCTCAACACCCGCTGGGATGAAGCCAACCAGGAGATCATCCAGTACAACTACGTCAACCTCGGCATCGCGGCCGCCACTCCGCGCGGCCTGACCGTGCCGAACATCAGGGACGCCGACCGGAAGTCGCTGCTGGAGCTCTCCACGGCGCTGACCGAACTGACGGACACTGCTCGTGCGGGCAAGACTGCTCCGGCCGATCTGTCCGGGGGCACGATCTCCATCACGAACATCGGTGTCTTCGGCATCGATGCCGGCACGCCCATCCTCAACCCGGGCGAGGCCGCCATCCTGGCGCTCGGTGCGGTGCGGAAGATGCCCTGGGAGTATCAGGATGAGGTGGCGCTGCGCCAGGTCATGACGCTCAGCCTGTCCTTCGACCACCGCCTGGTCGACGGCGAGCAGGGCTCACGGTTCCTGCAGGACCTCGGCGCCATGCTGTCCGATCCGGGCATGGCCCTCGCCATGGTCTAGCGGCCCCGGGCCCACTCCTGGACTCACGGCTGCCGGCTGCACCCTCACTTGGGGGAGCGGCCGGCAGTTTTGTCTTATGGCGGGTTGTTAGGCGCGGGGTTCCTCTCCGCGGATTTGCCGTCCGGGGGCACTTTGGGCGCAGTATTCGACGTCGGCGGCCCGGGTGCCGGCGTGTCCGCGCCGATGTGCCCCCGGAGCGCTGCCCCCAGTGGATGCCCTGGATGTGGGGGCCCCGAGTTGTGGGTGGGTGAGGCCCGAGGCTGCCGGCAGCCACGGGCTGCGCAGAGTTCTTTGTGCAGAGTTGTATTGGTGCAGAGTTGTTTGTGCAGGATTTGCCGTCCGGGGGCACTTTGGGCGCAGTATTCGACGTCGGCGGCCTGGGTGCCGGCGTGTCCGCGCCGATGTGCCCCCGGAGCGCTGCCCCCAGTGGATGCCCTGGATGTGGGGGCCCCGAGTTATGGGAAGGTGTTGCCCCGGGCCGGGGGGAGCCGGACGCGAGGGGGAAGCCGCTAGCCGAGCGGTTCGGGGACGGCCGAAGCCATCAGGGCCGCCAGTGCCATGCTCTGCAGCAGCGGCCGGGCCCGCTTGACCGCAATCCGCCGCCCGTGGCTGCGCACCGAGTGCGGGGTGGAGTTGATCAGGCCGAAGGTGGCGTGGGCGCGCATCCGGAGTTCAGCATCCTCGGTCCCGGGGTGCAGCCCGGCCAGGACCTCGACCCAGAGCTCCACGTAGTTCCGCTGCAGCGTGCGGACCTCGGCCTGGTCCTCGTCGGCGAGGTTGCTGAAGTCCTGGTCCTGCACGCGGATGACGTCGGGGTTGCTGAGCGCGAAATCCACATGGAACGCCACCAGCCGGTGCAGCGCAACGGCGGAGCCGTCGGAATCGGCGATCACGCGCCGGCCGCCGTCGAGCAGTTCCTGGCTGACGCTCAGCAGCAGCGCGCCCAGGACGGCCTGTTTGCCGGCGAAATGTCGGTAAACCGCCGGCCCGCTGACACCCGCGGCGGCGCCAAGGTCCTCGAGGGAGACGCGGTTGAAGCCGTCGACGGCGAAGAGCGCGGCCGCCGAGGACAGCAGCGCCTGGCGGCGGTTCTCCTTGGCCTGGCCGCGCAGTGTCGTTGGTTGCGTGGCGGCAGAAGGCAGGGGGGCCGAAACTGGGACCGCGGGAGCAGCAGGAGCCCGTGTCGCGGGAGGCAGGGGCGCCGGAGGGCGCATGCCGGCGGGATTCATCTCGATGGGTTCGGTCACCGGCACATCCCTCATTTCAAAAAGCCGTTTCCGTGGCGCCGTGGTGGACATCACAGTTAATAGAGACTAACCTAAATCTCAGTTATGCGGTACTAACCGAAATGGCTGGAACGGGCGCAGTGCAGGCCCCCAGCATGCAGGCCAGGAACGGAAGCAGTCAATGGAGACAATCGCCAGCCAGGTGGACGCCACGAGCGCCGCCTTCGCCGCGAACCGCGAGGCCCAGCTGGGGCTGGCCCGCGAGCTGAAGGAACGCCTCGCCACGGCCGCGCTGGGCGGGCCGGAGAAGTCCCGGGAACGCCATGTGGCCCGCGGCAAGCTCCTGCCGCGCGAACGCATCGACCGGCTGCTGGACGACGGAAGCCCGTTCCTCGAAATCGCGCCGCTCGCTGCCAACGGAATGTACAACGACGACTCGCCCGGCGCCGGTGTCATTGCCGGGATCGGCCTGGTCCACGGCCGCCAGGTCCTGGTCATTTCCAACGACGCCACGGTCAAGGGCGGCACCTATTACCCGCTGACGGTGAAGAAGCACCTCCGGGCGCAGGAAATCGCGCTGGAGAACCGGCTGCCCTGCATCTACCTCGTGGACTCGGGCGGGGCCTTCCTGCCCAAGCAGGACGAGGTCTTCCCGGACAAGGAACACTTCGGCCGGATCTTCTTCAACCAGGCCAAGATGTCCGCGGCCCGGATCCCGCAGATCGCCTCCGTGATGGGCTCCTGCACCGCCGGCGGCGCCTACGTCCCCGCGATGAGCGACGAGACCGTGATCGTCCGCAACCAGGGCACCATCTTCCTGGGCGGCCCGCCGCTCGTGAAGGCCGCGATCGGCGAGATCGTCACGGCCGAGGAACTCGGCGGCGGCGACGTGCACGCCAAGATCTCCGGGGTCACCGACCACCTGGCCGAAAACGATGAGCATGCCCTCCAGATCGTCCGCGACATCGTCTCCACCCTGCCGCGTCCGGCCGCCCCCGCCTGGGAGATCGACACCGTCGTCGAACCCCTGGCGGATCCGGAGGAGCTGTACGGCGCCGTCCCCACCGACGTCAACGCCCAGTACGACGTCCGGGAGGTCATCGCCCGGCTGGTGGACGGCAGCAGGTTCCACGAATTCAAGAAGAACTACGGCACCACCCTCGTCACCGGCTTCGCGAAGCTCCACGGCCACCCCGTGGGCATCGTCGCGAACAACGGCGTGCTGTTCAGCGAATCCTCGCTCAAGGGCGCCCACTTCATCGAACTCTGCGACCAGCGCGGCATCCCGCTGCTCTTCCTGCAGAACCTCTCCGGCTTTATGGTCGGCAAGGACTACGAGCAGGGCGGCATCGCCAAAAACGGCGCCAAGATGGTCACCGCCGTCGCCACCGCCCGGGTGCCCAAACTGACCGTGGTGATCGGCGGGTCCTTCGGCGCCGGCAACTACTCCATGTGCGGGCGGGCCTACTCGCCGCGATTCCTGTGGATGTGGCCGGCCAGCCGGATCTCGGTAATGGGCGGCAACCAGGCCTCCGGCGTGCTCGCCACGGTGAAGCGGGACCAGTACGAGGCCCGCGGCGAGGAATGGTCCGCCGCGGACGAGGAAGCATTCAAGGCCCCGATCAAGGCCCAGTACGAGGACCAGGGCAGCCCCTACTATTCCACCGCCCGCCTCTGGGATGACGGCGTGATCGACCCCGCGGACACCCGCACCGTCCTGGGACTGGCGCTCGACGTCGTCTCCCGCACCCCGCTGCCGGAGACCTCCTTCGGCCTTTTCCGGATGTGAGCCACTTGTGACTATTTCTTTGTCGACTGCACCTTCGACACCCAAGAAGCCCCTGTTCGGCACCGTGCTGGTCGCCAACCGCGGCGAGATCGCCTGCCGTGTCATCCGCACCCTGCGTGCCCTGGGGATCCGTTCGGTCGCCGTCTATTCCGACGCCGACGCCGGCGCCCGGCACGTGCGCGAGGCCGACGTCGCGGTCCGGATCGGCCCGGCCGCCGCCTCCGAAAGCTACCTGAAGATCGAGGCCATCCTGAAGGCGTGCCGCGACACCGGCGCCGAAGCCGTGCACCCGGGCTACGGGTTCCTGAGCGAGAACGTCGACTTCGCCCGCGCCCTGGAAAAGGCGGAGATCACGTTCATTGGCCCCGGCGTCGAATCCCTCAACGTTATGGGCGACAAGATCCGCTCCAAGAACCACGTCACCGGCTACGGCGTCCCCGTGGCCCCGGGCATCGCCGAACCGGGCATGACGGACGCGCAGCTCATGGAGGCCGCGGCCGGCGTCGGGTTCCCGCTGCTGATCAAGCCCTCCGCCGGCGGCGGCGGGAAAGGCATGCACATCGTTGAAGAGGCCGGGGACCTCGAGGCCACCCTGGCCACCGCCCGCCGGGTCGCCGCGAGTGCGTTCGGCGACGACACTTTGTTCCTGGAACGGCTCGTGCTCACCCCGCGGCACATCGAGGTCCAGGTCCTCGCGGACAACCACGGCAACGTCATCCATCTGGGGGAGCGCGAGTGCTCGCTGCAGCGCCGCCATCAGAAGGTCATCGAGGAGGCCCCGTCCCCGCTGCTGGAATCCCTGTCCGACGGCGCGGAAATCCGGGCCCGTCTCGGCGAAGCCGCCTGCAACGCCGCGCGCAGCGTCAACTACTCCGGCGCCGGCACCGTGGAATTCCTGGTCTCGGACAACGCCCCGGACGAGTTCTTCTTCATGGAAATGAACACCCGCCTGCAGGTCGAGCACCCCGTCACCGAGATGGTCACCGGCATCGACCTCGTCGAATGGCAGGTGCGCATCGCTGCCGGCGAGGAACTCACCGTCCGCCAGGACGACGTCGTGCTCAACGGCCATTCGGTGGAAGCCCGGGTGTATGCCGAAGTCCCGGAGAGAAACTTCATGCCCTCCGCGGGCAGGGTCCTGGTGCTGGACGAACTGCGCAGTGATGCAGATGGCGACGCAGATGGCAAAGTCCGGGTCGATTCGGCCCTGGTGGAGGACCTGGAGATCTCCTCCAGTTATGACCCGATGATTTCCAAGGTCATCGCGTGGGGCGTGGACCGCACCGAGGCCCTCGACACCCTGGACCGGGCGCTCGCCGGCTACACGGCACTTGGCATAGACACCAACGTTGAGTACCTGCGGCTGCTGATCAATGACGCAGACGTCCGGGCCGGGCGCCTCGACACCGGCCTGATCGAGCGCAAGATGCCGGACTTCATCTTCCGGCGTGTGGGCGACTTCGAGGTATCTGCCGCTGCCGTGTACGTCGCCGCTATGCAGGAGCATGATGCGCAAGCCCCGGGGACGGGCCCGTGGAACGTCCGCGACGGGTGGAGGCTCGGGGCTCGTGCCCCAAGGCGGATCAGCCTGGGAACGCCCGACGGCGGCGTCGCCACGGTAGAGGTCTCCGGCGCGGTAATGCAGGGCACGGCGGCGGTGAGCGTCGACGGCGGCCCGCAGCGCACGGCGTCGCTTGGTTTCCCCCAGCGGGGCCACGCCGAGTTGATCCTCGGCGGGGTAGCCCGGGTGTACTCGCTGGCACCGGTTCACCGCGGGCCCGTCCGCCCTGCCCCCGACGACCTCATGCCTTCCGAACTCTTCCTCGGCAACGAGGGCTGGTCCTGCCGGCTCGAGGTGCTCACCCGGGAGACCCGGCTGGCCCGGGTCCTCGCGGCGATTGAACGCGAGGAGGGCGCCGCGGACCCGGCCGTGCGCTCGCCGATGCCCGGCACCGTGGTCTCCGTGTCCGTCAGCAACGGCGACACCGTGGCGGCCGGCCAGGTGTTGCTGTCCGTGGAGGCCATGAAGATGGAACACCAGCTCGTGGCGCCCCTGGACGGGACCGTGCACATCAGCATCGCCTCCGGAGACCTTGTGAAGGCAGACCAGGTCCTCGCCACCATCCACCCTGTTCACCCGGCGGAGCCCTCCAGGGCCGAGGACACCATCGAGGAAGCCGTCATCGCCATGGGCGCGGCGGAGTAGCCACCCCGGCGCCGGCACCAGGCCGGAGCCACAGTTCTTAGACAGCACCACAAACAGCACGACAGACAGCACAACAGACGAAGGAGTCATCATGCCGGATTTTGAACTCAGCGAGGATTACCAGGACCTCAGCGACACCGTCCGCGAATTCGCCGACCAAGTGGTGGCCCCGGTCTCCGCCAAGCACGACGAGGAGCACAGCTTCCCCTACGAGATCGTCTCCCAGATGGCGGACATGGGCCTATTCGGCCTGCCGTTCCCGGAAGAGTTCGGCGGCATGGGCGGCGACTACTTCGCGCTCGCCCTCGCCCTGGAACAGCTCGGCCGCGTGGACCAGTCCGTCGCCATCACGCTGGAGGCCGGCGTCTCCCTCGGCGCCATGCCGATCCACCGCTTCGGCAACGCCGCCCAGAAGGAGGAGTGGCTGCCGCTGCTCGCCTCCGGCAAGGCGCTCGCCGGCTTCGGCCTGACCGAACCGGAAGCCGGCTCGGACGCCGGCGGCACCAAGACCACCGCCAAGCGCGGCGGCGGAGAGTGGGTCATCAACGGCAACAAGGAATTCATCACCAACTCCGGCACCGACATCACCCGGCTCGTCACCGTCACCGCGGTGACCGGCCAGCAGGAGCGCCCGGACGGCAGCATCAAGAAGGAAATCTCCACCATCCTGGTGCCCACCGACACCCCCGGCTTCAAGGCTGAGAAGGCCTACAACAAGGTCGGCTGGAACGCCTCGGACACCCACCCGCTGACGCTCAACAACGTCCACGTCCCCGAGGAAAACCTGCTCGGCACCGAGGGCCGCGGCTACGCCAACTTCCTCTCCATCCTCGACGAGGGCCGGATCGCGATCGCCGCGCTGGCCGTCGGCGCAGCCCAGGGCTGCGTGGACCAGTCGGTGAAGTACGCCAAGGAACGCAGCGCATTCGGGCAGAACATCGGCAAGCACCAGGCCATCGCCTTCAAGATCGCCCGGATGGAAGCACGCGCCCACACCGCCCGCCTGGCCTACTACGACGCCGCCGCCCGGATGCTCGCCGGCAAGCCGTTCAAGACGCAGGCGGCCATCGCTAAGATGGTCGCAGGCGAGGCAGCCATGGACAACGCGCGGGACGCCACCCAGGTGTTCGGCGGCTATGGCTTCATCAACGAATTCACCGTGGCACGCCACTACCGCGACTCCAAGATCCTTGAAGTTGGCGAGGGCACCACGGAGGTGCAGCTGATGTTGATCGCCCGCGAACTGGGGCTCTAGCGGGCCCGCTGGCCGCACCCGCCGAGAAAAGGATCACCGATGATTAACAAAGTTGTTGCCAGCGCCGCCGAGGCCGTGGCGGACATCCCCGACGGCGCGTCGCTCGCCGTCGGCGGGTTCGGGCTCTGCGGCATCCCGGTGGCCCTGATCGAGGCCCTGCACCAAAGCGGCGCCACGAACCTGGAGACCGTGAGCAACAACTGCGGAGTCGACGACTGGGGACTCGGGATCCTGCTGAAGGACGGCCGGATCCGCCGCACCATCAGCTCGTACGTGGGGGAGAACAAGGAGTTCGCCCGGCAGTACCTCGCCGGTGAGCTCGAAGTCGTGCTCACACCGCAGGGCACGCTGGCCGAGAAGCTGCGCGCCGGCGGCGCCGGCATCCCGGCGTTCTACACGCCGGCCGGCGTCGGCACCCAGGTGTCCGACGGCGGCCTGCCGCAGAAGTACGACGCCGACGGCAACGTCGCAATCGCCTCCGCGGCGAAGGAGGTGCGCGGCTTCCACGGCGCCGACTATGTCCTCGAGGAGTCGCTGACCCCGGACTTCGGCCTCGTGCACGCCTGGAAGGGCGACCGCCACGGCAACCTCGTCTTTCACGCCACCGCGATGAACTTCAACCCGCTCTGCGCCATGGCCGGGAAGATCACCATCGCCGAGGTCGAGGAACTCGTGGAGCCGGGAGAACTGGACCCCGAACACGTCCACATTCCCGGCATCTTCGTCCAGCGCGTGGTGCTCGCGCCCGGGGTCGAGAAGCGGATCGAGAAGCGGACGGTGGCCTTGGCTGCTCCGTCCGCGCCCGGCAACGCCGCCAACGCCGCCGGCACCGCAGCTACAGCAGCAAACCAGTCAGGAGCGTAGGCCATGGAATCCAACAGCGTGCAGGGGGCGCCGCCCCGGCCCGAAGCGGTCCGCCACGAGTACCGGCCGGCCGCTGTCGATCACCCTGCCGGGGTGGAGAGCAAGGGCTGGACGCGCAACGAACTGGCCGCAAGGGTGGCGCGGGAACTGCACAACGGGCAGTACGTCAACCTCGGTATCGGCATGCCCACGCTGATTCCCAACTACATTCCCGCCGGCGTCGAGGTGGTGCTGCACTCCGAGAACGGCATCCTTGGCGTCGGGCCGTACCCGGCGGAGGACGCGGTGGATCCGGACCTGATCAATGCCGGCAAGGAAACCGTCACGGTCAACAAGGGCGCCGCTTTCTTCGACTCCGCCGCGTCCTTTGGCATGATCCGCGGCGGGCACGTGGATGTTGCCGTGCTCGGCGCGATGGAAGTGGCGCAGAACGGTGACCTGGCCAACTGGATGATCCCGGGCAAGATGGTCAAAGGCATGGGCGGTGCCATGGACCTGGTGTTCGGCGCCAAGAAGGTGATCGTCATGATGGAGCACGTGGACCGGAACGGCCGGCCCAAGATTGTGGAACAGTGCACGCTGCCCCTGACCGGCATGGGCTGCGTGGACCGCATCATCACCGACCTGGCGGTCATCGACGTCGTGACCGAGGGAAGCACCTCCCGGCTGGTCTTGCGTGAACTCGCCCCCAACGTGACCGCCGAGGACGTGGCCGCGGCCACCGGCGCCGAACTCTTCGAGGAAGACCAGGAACTGACCGTATGACGACTGAACCCCGGCAGGAGCGCGCCACCGAATCCCGTGTCATAGAACAGCGCGGGCTCTACTTCGACGAACTCGAGGAGGACGTCATCTACGCGCACCGGCCGGGCCGGACCGTGACCGAGGCGGACAATGTCCTCTTCACCACCATGACCATGAACACCCAGGCCCTGCACCTCGATGCCGCCTGGAGCGCGGAGCAGCCGTTTGGTCAGCGCCTGATGAACTCCATGTTCACCCTGGCCACCGTGGTGGGGCAGTCCGTTCCGCAGTTGACGCAGGGCACCATCATCGCCCAGCTGGGGCTCACGGATGTGGCCTTCCCGCACCCGATGTACCACGGCGACACCCTGTACACGGAGACTGTCGTGACCGGGAAAAGGCTGTCCTCCTCCCGCCCGGGCCAGGGGATTGTGACCATGAAACACACCGGCCGGAACCAGCACGGCGAGGTCGTGGCCCTCGCCACCCGCAGCTGCCTGATGTGGACCCGGGACGCGCACACCGCCGCGCAGCAGGCAACCGCCGCGCAGCGGGAAACCTCTGCGCAGCAGGCACAGACAGCCCGGAAAGAAGCCGCGTCAAAGGGGAGAATAGACTCATGAGTTTCCTGATGGGCCCCGCCCTGCTGTTTTGCCCGGCCGACCGCCCCGAGCGCTACCAGAAAGCCGCCGAGCGCGCCGACGCCGTGATCGTGGACCTGGAGGACGCCGTCGCTCCGGCGGACAAGCAGCGTGCCCGCGGCGCCATCCTCGCCCAGCTCGGCCCCACCGGGGACGTCCCCGAGCTGGACCCGAGCCGCACGATCATCAGGATCAACCCGGCCGGCACGGAGGAATTCGAGAAGGACCTGCACTGCCTCAAGCACACCCCGTACCGGCACATCATGCTCGCGAAGGCCGAGAGCGCGGAGCAGCTCAGGGAGCTGGAGGGCTACAGCGTGATCGCGCTCTGCGAGACGGCGCTGGGGGTCGTCAACGCCGCCCACATCGCGGCCGAACCCAACGTGGTCGGGCTGATGTGGGGTGCCGAGGACCTGCTCGCCTCGCTCGGCGGCACCTCCAGCAGGACGGACGACGGCGCCTACCGCGCAGTGGCGCTGCATGCCCGCTCCACTGTCCTGCTCGCCGCCCGGGCCTTCGGCAAGGAAGCCGTCGACTCCGTCTACGTCAACATCCCGGACCTGGCCGGGCTCGCCGTCGAATCCCGCGACGCCGTCGCCTCGGGCTTCGGTTCCAAGGCCTGCATCCACCCGAGCCAGGTGGCCGTGGTGCGCGGGGCGTACGCGCCGTCCGAGTCCGAGGTCGCGGAGGCCACCGAACTGCTGGCGGCAGCGGCCGCGTCAGGCTCGGGTGTGTTCCAGCACCAGGGCAAGATGATCGACGGGCCCATCCTCAAGCACGCCGAATCAACTCTGCGGCGGGCCGGGCACTAGGTGCTGGAGGTACCGGCCGTGGCCAGGCTCCGCGGGTGTGGGCCTCGTCGATTCGCCACGAATGGCCGCTATGGCGCGTCCAATAGCGGCCATTTGCGTCAGATGGGTGCTCCGTAAGGTCGGTTGGTGGGCCCATAGGGTTTGAACCTCGCCGATTCGCCACGAATGGCCGCTATGGCGGGTCCGGTGGCGGCCATTCGCGTCAGATGGGTGCACAGTGGCGGCCATTTGCGTCAGATGGGTGACTCATCGTTAGCAAACCGGCACTGGTGCTTCACCGCGACGAATGAACATGCTCGGTGCCGCGCCTGAAGACTGGACATGCTCAGCGCTTCCACAAGTACCGGTTCTCCGGCCGCCCTGCAGCACCGTAGCGGGGCGTGAGTCGGACGAAGCCGGCGATGACCAGATACTCAAGGTAGCGGCGTGCGCTGACCCGCGAGAGTCCGAGCTGGAGGGCCATCCCGGCCGCCGAGACGTCCGCCGGGCTGGACTTGAGCGCCTCGATGACGGCATCCAGCGTGGGCCGGGACAAACCCTTGGGAAGCCTCGCCGGGGGCCCCGCCAGAGACTCCGCCACGGGACCCGCGGCATTGGCCCGGCGTGACGGGGCCACGAGCCGGTCGATGCTGTCCTGGTCCAGCGGCCCGGCGGCCCCGCCCGCAGCGAGTTCGCGGCGCAGGAGCAGGTACTCGTCGAGCCGTTCATTCAGGGACTGGGATGTAAAGGGCTTCACAAGATAGTGCAGTACCCCGCCGGCCATGGCGCCGCGGACGGTGTCCAGTTCCCGGGAGGCCGTGATGACCAGGACGTCCAGGGCCTGCTGGCGGCCACGGAGTTGCTGGAGGACGTCCAGGCCGGACATGTCCGGGAGGTGGATGTCCAGCAGGACCAGTTCCGGCCGCAGCTGCGCCGCCAGGTCCAGGCCCTGCTGCCCGGTGTGGGCCAGGCTGACGACGTCGAAGCCGCCGCGGGCCAGCAGGAACCCGTGGTGGATCCCGGCCACTGCCACGTCATCGTCGATGATGAGAGTGCGTATGGAGCTCATTGCTTTATTAGTTCCGCCTCTTTTGTCTGCAGGATTACGGTGAAACAGGCGCCGCCCAGCGCGGAGGACGACACTGACGCCGCGCCGCCCCGGCGCCGGGCCACGCGCTGGACCAGGGCCAGCCCGAAGCCCCGGCTGTTGATGCCTTCCGCCAGTTTGGTGGTGACGCCGGCTTCGAAGACGGCCGCGCGTTCCGGCTCGGGGATGCCGGGACCGTTGTCCTCGACCGTGATGGTGCGTTCGCCGTCGGGTGTTTCATCGAGCCGGACGGCGACCGTGCTGTCGTAGCCCGCAGCGTCCACCGCGTTGTCGATCAGGTTCCCCAGGACGGTGATGACGTCGCCGGTGCCGTCCGCGGTGCACACAGAAGCCGGGCTCACCAGGATCTCGATCCCGCGCTCGGCGCACACCGTGGATTTGGCAATCAGCAGCGCCCGGACGTCGTGGTCGGTGATTCCTGCGGCCAGCGGGCGGTTGACGAAGGCGGCGTCGCTGTGGCTGCGGCCCAGGTACTCCACGGCTTTGGCCTGCTCGCCGAGCTCCAGGAGACCCGAGATAACGTGCAGTTTGTTGGCGAATTCGTGGGCCTGGGCCCGCAGCGCCTGCGTCACGTCCAGGGCGCCGTCGCGGTCGCGGAGGATCGAGTGGAGCTCGGTACGGTCACGCAGGATAAGGACCTTGCCCACTTCCCGGCCGTCCACCGTGGCGGCGTTGACCTTGCCCAGCAGGATCCGTTCCCCGGAGAGCACCAGTTCCTCGGTGGCCGATCCGGCGGCGAGCATCCGGCGGATCCCGGGTTCCAGGGATTCGCTGGCGGGTTTTCCGGTGATCTCCTCACCCACGCCCAGGAGCCGGCGGGCTTCATCGTTGACGAGCGCGACCTTCCCCTCGGCGTCGACGGCGACGAGCCCCTCGCCCAGGCCGTGGAGCATCGCGTCGCGGGTCTCCAGCAACGCCGCAATGTCCTCGGGCTCCAGGTTGTAGATCCGCCGCCACACGAGCTTGGAGATGTACATCGCCCCCAGCGACCCCAGCAGCGCGGCCCCGAGGAGCCAGCCGAACAGTTGCGGCAGGTCCTCGTACAGGTCCTCAGCCAGGGTGCTTTCCAGCACGCCCACCGAGGCCGAGCCGATCACGGTGCCGGCACTGTCAAAGATGGGGACCTTGACCCGCCAGGATTCACCCAGGGTTCCTGTCTGGGTGCCGACATAGATCTCACCGGACAGCGGCACGGACGGGTCGGTGGACACGGGCCGGCCGATTTCCGCGGGGTTCGGGTGGGACTGGCGGACACCGTTGCGGTCCGTCACCACCACGTAGGTGACATTCGAGGCCTGCCGGATGACTTCGGCGATGGGCTGGATGGTCTGGGCCGGCTCCGGTGTCCCGAAGGCATTCACCACGGAGGGCAGCCGGGCCACGCTTTCGGCGACTCCGATCAGCCGGCCCTTGTACGCGTCCCTGAGCTGCTGCTCCTGCATCCGGATGGTCACGGCCCCCACCGCCGTCAGGACAGCCAGCACGATGCCGAGCTGCAGCGCGACCAGCTGGAAGCGTAGGGGGATCCTGTGAACCATGTCACAAGTTTCCCATCCTGGCTGCGCCGCGCCGGCCAATCCCGGGCTCAGGGCCGTGACCAATATGACCACTACTACCTCTACGGCCAAATTCTGGCCCCCGGGCCGGGCCGCTCCTAGTCTCTGGGAAGTGATTCCGATGACGTGCGTCACATTGATACAGGAGAAACCATGACTTCCCAGTCCAATTTCACGCGGCCCACCTTCACCCGCCGGGCTGCGCTCGCTGCCGGGGCGGCCGGCGTCGTCCTCGCCATGTCGGCCTGTGCCGGCGGTGCCACCGGCGCAACGGCAGGCCAGAGCTCGGCCGCGGAGCCGATCAAAAAGCTGAGCATCATTGTTCCGGCCAACCCGGGCGGCGGCTGGGACCAGACGGGCCGGGCCATGCAGCAGGACCTGCAGTCCAACAAACTCGTCACCTCCGCGCAGGTCAGCAATATCGGCGGCGGCGGCGGCACCAACGGCCTGGCGAAGCTCGCCACCGAAAAGGACGTCAACACGCTCATGGTGATGGGCTACGTCATGGTGGGTGCCGTGGAAACCAACGCCGCCAAGACCCGGCTGGAGGACACCACCCCCATTGCGCGACTGACCGAAGAGCCGCTGGTCCTGGTCGTTCCGGCGTCGTCCAAGTACCAGTCCGTCCAGGACCTCGTGGATGACATCAAGGCCAACGGCAAGGGCGTGGCGATCACCGGCGGTTCAGCCGGCGGCGCGGACCACATCCTGGCCGGCCAGATCCTGAAGTCCCAGGGCGTCGAATCCGACAAGTTGAACTACATCGGCTACTCCGGCGGCGGCGAATCAATCGCGGCCCTGCTCGGGAACAAGGTCCAGGCCGGCATCTCCGGCGTGGGCGAGTACGCCGAGCAGGTCAAGGCCGGCAAGGTCCGGGCGCTCGCCGTCTCTGGCACGTCCGAGGCGCCGGCCCTGCCCGGCGTCAAGCCGCTGAAGGACCAGGGCATCGACGTCGTCCTGACCAACTGGCGCGGCGTTGTGGCACCGGGTTCCATCGACGAGGCGCAGAAGGCAAAGCTGACCGAGGTCGTCACCAAGCTGCACGGCACCGAGGCCTGGAAGGCCACCCTGGCCAAGAACAACTGGGACGACGCCTTCCTCGCCGGCGACGAGTTCAAGACCTTCCTGACCGAGGACATCACCAAGGTCAAGACCACGCTGACTGAGATCGGTCTGGTCAAGTAACAATGTCCACCCAAGTCAGCACGCCCGCCAAGCGGCCCACGGGGGAGATCCTCTTCGCCCTGGTGTTCGTGAGCGTGGGCGCAGCGGGCCTCCTGGCGGCGGGGTCCATTCCGATCCCGCCGTCGGAGACCGGCATCGGCCCGCGGGCCTTCCCCTACATCGTGTGCACCATGCTGGTGCTCGTTGGCACCGGCATCGTCGCCCAGGTGTTCCGCGGCAAGGTGGGCCAGGCCGAGGAAAGCGAAGACCTCGACGTTGACGCCAAGACCGACTGGCTGGCCCTCGCGAAACTCGCGGGCTTCGTGGTGCTCCACATCTTCCTGATCGAACCGGCCGGCTGGCCCGTTGCCGCGGCCGTGCTGTTCAGCGGTGCGGCCTGGACCCTTGAGGCCAAGCCGCTCTGGAAGGCGGTCATCATTTCCGTCGCGCTGGCACTCGTGCTGCAGTACGTCTTCGGCGGGCTGCTGGGCGTCTCCCTGCCGCCGGGCCCGCTGCTTGAGGGGGTGCCGTTCTTCAATGGATAGCTTCATGCTGCTCCTCGAGGGCTTCTCGACGGCGCTGCAGCCGGTCTACCTGCTGTACGCCCTGGGCGGCGTCTTCGTCGGCACCGCCGTCGGCGTGCTTCCCGGCATCGGTCCGGCGATGACGGTGGCGCTGCTGATGCCCATCACCTACGCGCTGGATCCCGCGGCCGCCCTGATCGTGTTCGCCGGCATCTACTACGGCGGCATGTACGGTGGCTCCACCACCTCCATCCTGCTCAACACGCCGGGCGAGTCATCCTCGATCGTCACGGCGCTCGAGGGCAACAAAATGGCCAAGGCCGGCCGCGGCGCGGCGGCACTGGCGACGGCGGCGATCGGCTCGTTCGTCGCCGGCACCATTGCCACGGTGCTGCTGACCTTCCTGGCCCCGGTCGTCGCGGAACTTGCCGTGGGCCTGGGACCCGTGGACTACGTGGCACTCATGATCGTGGCGTTCCTCACCGTCGGTGCCCTGCTGGGCGCCTCCGTGCTGCGCGGCCTCGCGTCACTGGCCCTGGGGCTATTCATCGGGATGATCGGCATCGATGACAGCACCGCACAGCAGCGCTTCACCTTCGACAACCCCACCCTGGTCGACGGCGTCGACATGGTCCTCGTGGCCGTGGGCCTGTTCGCCCTCGGGGAGGCCCTGTATGTGGCCTCGAAGCTGCGGCACGGGCCTGTCGAGGTCATCCCGGTCAGCAAGGGCAAGAACGCCTGGCTGTCCAAGGAGGACTGGAAGCGGTCCTGGAAGCCGTGGCTGCGGGGCACCTTCATCGGCTTCCCCATCGGCACGGTCCCGGCGGGCGGCGCCGACGTGTCCACCTTCCTGTCCTACGCCGCGGAGCGGAAACTGGCCAAGGGCCAGAACAAGGCACAGTTCGGCAAGGGCGCCATCGAGGGCGTAGCCGGGCCGGAAGCGGCGAACAACGCCGCTGCCGCCGGCGTCCTGGTCCCGCTGCTGACGCTCGGAATTCCGACGACGGCGACCGCGGCCATGATGCTCACCGCGTTCCAGCGCTACCAGATCCAGCCCGGGCCCCTGCTCTTCGAAAACCAGGGCGCGCTGGTGTGGACACTGATCGCCTCCCTGTATGTCGGGAACCTGATGCTGCTGGTGCTGAACCTGCCGCTGGTCGGCCTCTGGGTAAAGATCCTGCAGATTCCGCGGCCCTACCTCTACGCGGGAATCCTGGTCTTCGCGGCACTGGGAGCCTTTTCGGTGAACTTTGCCGCGGCCGACGTCGGGATCCTGCTGGTGGTGGGCATCCTGGGCTACTTCATGCGCCGCTACGGCTACCCCGTGGCGCCCCTGGTGGTGGCGATGATCCTCGGGCCGATGTTCGAAGTGCAGTTGCGGCGCTCGCTGCAGCTCTCCCAGAACGATCCCACGGCGCTGTTCTCCTCGCCGTTCGCGGTGGTTGTCTACGTCTCCATGGCCCTGATCTTCGTGGGCTCCTGGTGGCTTCGCCGCCGTCAGGCGACGGTGGAGGCTGCGCCGGTGAAGGACGAGTTGTCCGTGTAGGCAGGGCGCTCCACTGAGTCGATCCGGATGGCCGGAATGGTGACAACCATTCCGGCCATCCGCGTCCCACGGCTCTCAGGCGTCCGGCGGTAGGGACAGCGGCGGAATGGACTCGTACAGCGGGATCCGGATCCAGCGCTGGCCGGTGGCGCGGAATTCCTTCCGGGTGGCGAATCGGTACAGGTAGCTGCGGGCCCGCACCCAGCGGGGCCGGTCGCCGTCGAACGGATCATGCCGCAACAGCCGCAGCGTGGGACGGTCGGCCTCCAGGAGCTTGGCCAGGAAGGCGTAGAACCACTCCTCGTGCACGGTGCGCAGCGGCAGGAACCACATCAGCCAGTCGAGGCGCAGATGGTAGGGCGCCCACTGGCGCGGGATCCGGCGGACGTCTCCGGGCTTCCCGCGGAAGCCGTATTCCCGCCAGTCCGCGGTGTCGTCCGGCTCCGCGGACAGCGTCCCCTCCACGGCGATTTCGATCCGCTGCTTCGTGACAGTGCCGAACGCGCCATAAGTGTTCCCCAGCTGCCAGCGGTTGAAGGCGGCGTTCATCAGCTGGTAGTGGGAGAACAGGTTCTCGACCGGGCGGTAGCTGAGCACCACGAGCAGCACGGTGGCGACCATTACCACCACGAGCCACGCGACCGGCGCCTGGCTGCCGGACGCCGCGGCGCCTTCCGCGGCGGTTTCCGCGGCCGTGCCTCCGGCCGCCGGGTGCCAGTCGAGCGGGATCGCCGGGACCAGGGCATGTGCCACCGGGTCGCTGACGGCGGCAAAGGCGAGCAGGATCGCCATCCAGTTGAGCCAGGCGAAGTTGCCGCTCGCCACCAGCCAGAACTGCGTGAAGATGATGATCCCCGCGGCCGCACTGGCCAGCGGCTGCGGGGCAAAGAGGAAGAACGGCACCACCAGCTGGGCGAAATGGTTGCCCAGGACCTCCACCCGGTGCCACGCCCTGGGCAGCAGGTGCGCCTGCCGGCTGAGCGGCCCTGGCATCGGCTGGGTCTCGTGGTGGTAGTACAGGGCTGTCAGGTCACGCCACTCCGGTCCGCCGCGGATCTTGATCATACCCGCGCCAAACTCAAGGCGGAACACCAGCCAGGCCAGCAGGATCAGGATGGTCCGCGGCGGGGGAGTCTGGTTGGAGCCGAGGAAGGCCACAATGAACCCGGCCTCGAGCAACAGCATTTCCCAGCCGAAGCCATAGAACGTTTGCCCCACGTTGACGATGGACATGTACAGCAGCCACAGCGCCAGGAACGCCAGCATGGGGACCCACGGCGGGCCCAGCTGCGGCAGGCCCAGCACGATCGTGGCGGCAATCACCAGGCCGCCCCAGCAGGCAACCCGCAGCAGCCCGTCCGAGTAGCGCCAGCTGAACAGGGTGGGCCTGCGCAGGCGGCTGGAGCGTGCCAGGAACTCCGGCACCGGCAACAGCCCGCGCTCGCCGAGGAGGGCCGGAAACTGGTTGAGCGAGGACAGGAAGGCCACCAAGTAGAGGGCGGCGACGCCGCGCTGCAGCACCTGCCGGGCGAACTCGTACTCCGGCGCGTCAAACCAGGCCGTCCACTCCACGATCCCCACGTTACGCCTGCGCTTCGCGGCGTCAATGCGCGGCAACACCCCGTCCGCTGGCCCCCGATGGGCTTCTCCGCGCGCACGGCAACCCGAGTATGGAACGCGGTGCGGGATACTGGAACCATGCAGCCGCGCAAGATCGTTCTCCTCGGGTCCACCGGTTCCATCGGCACGCAGGCGATTGACGTCGTCGACGGCGCCCCGCACCTTTTCGAGGTCGTGGCGCTCAGCGCGGGCGGCGGCAACCTCGAACTCCTCGCCCGGCAGGCCGTCCACACCCGGGCCCGGGCCATCGGTGTGGCATCCGGCGACCCGGGCGCCCTCCAGGCACTGATCGACGACGCCGCCGGCGCGGCCGGGGTGGCCGCCTACCGTCCCGAGATCATCACCGGGCCGGAGGCTTCCACCCGGATCGCGGAGATCGAGGCGGACGTGGTGCTCAACGGCATTACCGGCTCCATCGGCCTGGCGCCCACCCTGGCCGCGCTCAAATCCGGCGCGACGCTGGCCCTGGCCAACAAGGAATCCCTCATTGTCGGCGGCGCGCTGGTCAAAGCCGCTGCCCGCGAAGGCCAGATCGTCCCGGTCGACTCCGAACACTCCGCCATCGCGCAGTGCCTGCGCTCGGGCACTGCGGCCGAGGTGGACCGGCTGATCCTCACGGCATCCGGCGGCCCGTTCCGCGGCATGACGCGGCATGAGCTGCACGGTGTGTCCCCGCAGGACGCCCTCGCCCATCCCACCTGGGACATGGGCCTGATGGTCACCACCAACTCCGCCAGCCTGGTCAACAAGGGCCTGGAAGTGATCGAGGCGCACCTGCTCTTCGACATCCCGCTGGAGAGGATCGACGTCGTGGTCCACCCGCAGTCCGTGGTCCACTCGATGGTCCAGTTCATCGACGGCTCCACGATCGCCCAGGCCTCCCCGCCGGACATGCGCCTGCCGATCGCCCTGGGCCTGGGCTGGCCGGACCGCGTCCCCGGCTCGGCCCGGCCGTGTGACTGGACCCAGGCGACCAGCTGGACCTTCGAGCCGCTGGACACCGCGGCGTTCCCCGCCGTCGGACTGGCCAAGGCTGCCGCCCGGCAGGGGAGCACCTACCCGGCTGTGTTCAACGCCGCGAACGAGGAGGCCGTGATGGCCTTCCACGCCGGCCGGATCCGGTTCACCGACATCGTCGATACCATCGAAGCAGTACTCAGCGAACACACAGGGTCTTCCGGGCTGACGGTGGAGTCCGTGCTGGATGCTGAAAGATGGGCACGCGCCCGCACCCACGAACGTTTAGCCGTCAGAAGCGTCTAGGAAGCAGCAGATCGAAGCATGAGTCCCGTCCTCCTCTTTATCCTCGGTGTCGTCTTTGTGGCGATCGGCATCGCCGTGTCCATTGCCCTGCACGAGGTGGGCCACCTGCTGCCGGCCAAGCTGTTCAAGGTCCGGGTCACCAAGTACATGATCGGCTTCGGGCCCACGCTCTGGTCCCGCAAGAAGGGCGAGACCGAATACGGGTTCAAGGCCATCCCGCTGGGCGGCTTCGTGTCCATGATCGGCATGTACCCGCCGAACAAGGACGACGGCACCGTGCGCACCTCCAGCACCGGGATGTTCCAGTCCCTCGCCTCGGATGCCCGCTCGCTGGCCCACGAGGAGGTCGGTCCTGCCGACGCGAACCGGGTGTTCTACAAGCTGCCGGTCTGGAAGAAGATCGTGGTGATGCTCGGCGGCCCGGCCATGAACATGCTGATCGGACTCGCGCTGACGGCCGTGCTGCTGATGGGCTTCGGCATCGCTACCCAGACCACCACCATCGCCGACGTCTCCAAATGCCAGGTCAAGGCCGGCGAAACCGTGGACCCGGACTCCGCCGACTGCCGGCTCACGCCCGCCGCCGCCGCGGGCCTGTTGCCCAACGACGTCATCACCTCCTTCGACGGCAAGGCCGTGACCAGCTGGGATGAACTGACCGGCTGGATCCGCACGTCCGCGGACCGGCAGGTCAGCATTACGGTGGAGCGCGACGGCGTCCCGGTCACCACCACCGTCACACCGGTCCTGTCCGCGCGTCCCGTGGTGGGCGACGACGGCCGCCAGGCCAAGAGGGCCGACGGCACCCTCCAGTACCAGGATGTCGGCTTCCTGGGCATCGGGGCGCAGACCGCGCTCGTGCCGCAGCCGGCGTCGACCGTCCTGCCGATGGCCGGGGAGAACATCAAGCAGATTGCCGGCGTCGTGCTGAACCTGCCGGCGCGCGTGGCCGGCGTGGCGCAGGCCGCGTTCAGCGAGGAGCCCCGCGACCCCAACGGACCCATCAGCGTGGTCGGGGTGGGCCGGGTGGCCGGCGAGGTCGCGGCGATGGAGCAGGTGCCGATGCAGTCCCGCGTGGCCACCCTGGTGGGGCTGCTGGCCGGACTCAACTTTGCCCTGGCCGTCTTCAACCTCATCCCGCTGCTGCCGCTCGACGGCGGCCATGTGGCCGGCGCGCTGTACGAGGGGGCCCGCCGCCGGACCGCCAAGCTCTTCGGCCGCCCGGACCCCGGCGCGTTCGATATCGCCAAGCTGCTCCCGGTCACCTACGTGGTGGCGGTGCTGCTGATGGGTATGGGCGCCCTGCTGATCTACGCGGACATCGTCAAGCCGGTCAACCTCTTCGGCTGACGCGGCGGCCTGCGGGCCTGCGGAAATGTTCCCTGAGGTTCGCCTGGGCGGTGACCGCCGTTCCACCGGGCTTCGGCTGGCCCTGCGGTCCGGGGGCACTTTGCCGCAGTCCGGCGTCGAAATAGACGACGGCGTCCGGCGTTTTCGTGTCTAAGTGCCCCCGGACGGCCGCCGGATGCCCGGGCCGGCGGCCTGGTGGTGCCTTGGCCACCGAACCGGGCAGCGCTGATTTATGATTATCAGCTCATTTTGGCTTATTTTTAGTAATCAGTTGAAAGTGATTGATTCTGCAGGATCAGCCCCTTAGGGTGGGGCTATGTACGTGATGACTATCGACCAGCGCGGCAGCAGCGCCGACGTCGACCGTGTCCCGGAACTCCTGGCGGAGCTGGCAGGGCTCTCCACCGCCGGGCAGTTCGAGCGGTCCGTCGGTGACGAAGTCCAGGGGGTCGTGGACCGCCCGGACGAAGTCGTCGAGATCGCACTGCACGCCCTGCGCAGCGGACGCTGGTACGTGGGAATCGGGGTGGGGGCGGTGGACCAGCCGCTGCCTGCCAGTCCGCGGGAAGGATCCGGGCCAGCCTTCGTGGCGGCGCGCGCGGCCGTCGAAAAGGCCAAAGCCGGCGCCGCGCACGTGCCCATCGCCGTCGTCTCCGGCGGCCTGCGCAGGGGAGAGGCTGCTCCGTCGCCGGCGGGATCCGCCGGCGCGCGCGCCTGCGCCAACGCCGAGGCGGTGCTGCGGCTGATCGGACGGCTGGTCCAGGACCGGACCGACGCCCAGTGGAAGGTCGTGGATGTGCTGCGCTCGGTGCAGCATGGCCACACCGGCACACACGGCACCCAGAAAATCGCTGCCCAGGAACTGGGAATCACGGAACAATCGGTGAGCCGTGCGCTGCTGCGCTCCGGCTGGCAGGAAGAATGGGCCGCGAGGCCTGCGGCGGAAATGCTGCTGGCTTTCGCCCACGGCGTTATCGCCGGCAACGACGACGCCCGCGGGCAGCCCCCGGGCCGAGCCCCGGACGCGGGCGGGCCCCAGCACCCGGATACCCGCCCCCGGGACAACATGGAAGGAGACCGGTGAACGCGCTCTGGATCACCCTGACCCTGTTCACGGCCGGTTTCGTCGGGTGGCCGGTGACGGCTCTGGTCTTCCGGCTCGCCCGGACCATCGATGACCGGCAGGATGCCGGTGCCGGAGCCGCCGACCCGGCGAACGACCCGGCGGCGGACGTCACCGTTGATCCCGTTGCCACCACCGGTACCGCATCCGCGGCCGGCGCGCCCGGCACGGCCGCCCCGGCGGCGGGCCCTGCGGCCCTTTCGGTCAGCAGTGTCAGGATCCTGCGCGGCGGCGCGATCATCGGAGTGCTGGAGCGCCTGGCGGTCTGCCTCGCCGTCCTCGCCGGCGAACCGGTCGCCATCGCCTACGTTATTGCGATCAAGGGCCTGGGCCGCTTTGCCGAGCTGAAGGAGACGCCGGTCGCCGCGGAGCGGTTCATCATCGGCACCCTCACCTCCCTGCTGTGGGCGGCCGGCGTTGCCGCCTTGGCCAAAGTGTTTTTCCTCGGCTGACGCCGCCCGCCCGGATGGGTACCTGGCCGACGGAGCGATAGTGTATCCGTATGACTGTTTTTGCTGTTGAGTACGTATACGATGCCGAATCCTCCGAAGCCCGCGACGCCACCCGCCCGGCGCACCGCGAATGGACCGCGGGCCTTGCCCAGGACGGAACGCTGCTCGCCAGCGGCCCCTACAGCGACGGCGCCGGCGCCCTGCTGATCTTCAAGGCTGCCGACGAGCAGGCCCTCAATGAGGTCCTCAAGCAGGATCCCTTCGCCGCCGCCGGTGCCATCTCCGGCATCCGCACGATGATCTGGGCCCCCCTGACCGGCCTTCTGGCCGGCCACGCCGCCTAGCCTCCCCGCCAGACCTACTTCGATACAAGGAGTCCATGTGACCTCGGTCAGCCTGGGAATGCCGTCAGCACCGCCCCCCGTCCTCGCTCCGCGCCGCAAGACCCGCCAGATCAAGGTGGGTTCGGTCGGTGTCGGCTCCGATTCGCCGATCAGCGTGCAGTCGATGACCACGACGCCCACCACGGACATCAACGCCACACTGCAGCAGATCGCCGAGCTCACGGCCTCCGGCTGTGACATTGTGCGGGTCGCCTGCCCGTCCGCCGACGACGCCGAGGCCCTGCCGATCATCGCCCGAAAGTCCCAGATCCCCGTGATCGCGGACATCCACTTCCAGCCGAAATACGTCTTCGCCGCGATCGAGGCAGGCTGTGCGGCGGTCCGGGTGAACCCCGGCAACATCCGCAAGTTCGATGACCAGGTCAAGGAAATCGCCCGCGCGGCCAAGGACCACGGCACCTCGATCCGGATCGGCATCAACGCCGGATCGCTGGAGCCCGGAATCCTGAAGAAGTACGGCAAGGCCACCCCGGAGGCCCTCGTGGAGTCCGCGGTCTGGGAAGCGTCGCTGTTCGAAGAGCACGGCTTCAACGACTTCAAGATCTCGGTCAAGCACAATGACCCGGTCATCATGGTGGCCGCCTACGAGATGCTCGCCGAACAGGGCGACTGGCCGCTGCACCTCGGCGTCACCGAGGCCGGACCCGCCTTCCAGGGCACCATCAAGTCGGCCACCGCCTTCGGCGCCCTGCTCTCCCGCGGCATCGGCGACACCATCCGCGTGTCCCTCTCCGCCCCGCCGGTGGAGGAAATCAAGGTCGGCAACCAGATCCTGCAGTCGCTCAACCTGCGCCCGCGCAAACTCGAGATCGTCTCCTGCCCGTCCTGCGGCCGCGCCCAGGTGGACGTGTACACGCTGGCCGAGCAGGTCACGGCGGGACTGGAAGGCATGGAGATCCCGCTGCGCGTTGCCGTGATGGGCTGCGTCGTCAACGGACCGGGCGAAGCCCGCGAAGCCGACCTCGGCGTCGCCTCGGGCAACGGCAAGGGCCAGATCTTTGTAAGGGGCCAGGTCATCAAGACTGTGCCCGAGGACCAGATTGTTGAGACACTGATCGAAGAGGCCATGCGTATCGCTGAAGAGATGGGGGAGGCCGATGGCGAAGATGCTGTCAAGGGTAGCCCCGTGGTTAGCGTCTCGTAAGGACGGCGCCGCTCCCGGCGTCACAGTCCGGACCCTGGGGGGCTCTGACACCTCCCAGCTGGTGGACCTCGCGCGGCAGGACGACGTCGCGAATGTCTTTATCCTGTCCCATCTGGCCGCCGCCGGTTCGGCGGCACCCACCACCGGCGGCGCCAGCATTCTGGGCGTGTTCGACGGCGGCACGCTCCTCGGCGCCTGCTGGGCCGGCGCGAACCTGGTCCCGGTGCAGCTTGACCCCGGGCTTGCCGGTGCGGTGGCTGCGGCGGCCCACCGCACCGGGCGCCGGTATGCCTCGATCTTCGGCCCGGCCGATATGGTCCTGGCACTGTACGCCGGGCTGGAACAGCTCGGTCAGACGGCCCATGAGATCCGCGACGACCAGCCGCTGATGACGATCTCCGGGCCTCCCGCCGTGTCCGCCAACCCGCAGCTGGGCTTCGGCCAGCTGGCGGACTTCGACAAGATCCTCCCCGCCTGCGCGGCGATGTTCGAGGAAGAAGTGGGGTATTCGCCGTACCTGGGCGGCCGGGAGTATTACAGCCGCCGGGTCAAGGGCCTCATCCGGGAGGGCCATTCCATGGTGCACCTGACCCCCGCGCGCGAGGTGGTCTTCAAGGCCGAGCTCGGTGCGGTCACCCCTGAGGTGACGCAGGTCCAGGGGGTCTGGATGAACCCGGAGTTCCGCGGCCAGGGACTCAGCGCCGGGTACATGGCTGCCGCCGTCGTGCTGGCCCAAACCCTCGCCCCGGTCACGAGCCTTTACGTGAACAATTTCAACACCCGGGCCCGTGCCACCTACGAGCGGGTCGGCTTCCGCCAGGCCGGCACGTTTGCCACCGTGCTCTTCTGATCAAAGTTCAGCATTGGCATCACTCATTTCACTGCAGTGCTCTTCCGAATCACCAGTAACTCCGGCATCAGAAGAAATATCTGGATGTGGACTCTTGTTTTCGTGCCCCGGGTCACATAGGTTCGAGCTAACCGTGTCGCACGGGCACGTGTTTCCCCGGGAGCAGCAGCCGGGGATGCAGACGCCCTTGAGGGCAACACAACGGAACTCACGGCCAATTCTTTGGCGGTGCTGGGGCCGCAGAGCCACGCCATGACAGGATGACCAGCCGGAGACGGCCAGGGGCTTCCGTCAGTTATGGCGTGGCTCTTCCGCGTCCGGGCTGACGGTAGATTAGTACCTAGACGCGTGTGCCGGTCTCTCCGGTGCCACTGATTCACAGCTCTTATTCACAGCTTTGCTGCTTCGCCCCGCACCTTCCCAGAAACGGATAGATACCCAGTGGTCCTTCGACTCTCCAAGCTGTTCCTGCGCACCCTGCGTGAAGATCCCGCCGACGCCGAGGTGGCCAGCCACCGGCTCCTGGTCCGCGCCGGTTACATCCGCCGGGCTGCCCCGGGCATCTATACCTGGCTTCCCCTCGGGCTGAGCGTGCTGCGCAAGGTGGAGAGGGTCATCCGTGAGGAGATGACTGCGATCGGCGCCCAGGAAGTGCACTTTCCGGCGCTGCTGCCCAAGGAACCCTACGAGGTCACCAACCGCTGGACCGAGTACGGCGAGGGCATCTTCCGGCTCAAGGACCGCAAGGGCAACGACTATCTGCTGGCGCCCACCCACGAGGAAATGTTCACCCTGCTGGTCAAGGACCTGTACTCCTCGTACAAGGACCTGCCGCTGAGCATCTACCAGATCCAGAACAAGTACCGCGACGAGGCCCGTCCCCGGGCGGGCCTGCTGCGCGGCCGCGAGTTCATCATGAAGGATTCCTACTCCTTCGACGTCGACGACGCCGGCCTGGACGCCAGCTACGCCGCGCACCGCGGCGCCTACCTGAAGATCTTCGCGCGCCTCGGCCTCGAGGTCATTCCGGTTGCCGCGACCGCCGGCGCCATGGGCGGCTCCAAGAGCGAGGAATTCCTGCACCCCACCGAGATCGGCGAGGACACCTTCGTGCGCTCCGCCGGCGGCTACGCAGCCAACGTCGAGGCGGTCACCACCGTGGTCCCCGCGGACATCGACTTCAGCAACGCCCCGGCCGCCGAGGTCCGGGACACCCCGGACACCCCCACCATCGAGACCCTCGTGGACGCCGCCAACGTTCTGGTGCCCCGCACCGGAGCCGACGGCGGCGCCTGGACGGCCGCTGACACGCTCAAGAACGTCGTGCTTGCCGTCACCCTGCCGACCGGGGAACGTCAGATCGTCGTCATCGGCCTTCCGGGCGACCGCGGCGTCGACCTCAAGCGCGTGGAGGCGAACATCGGCTCGTTCCTGCCGATCGCCGGAGAAATCACGCTCGAGGCTGCCACTGAGGAGGACCTCAAGAAGCAGCCCCTCATCGTCAAGGGCTACCTCGGCCCCGGACTGTCCCTGGACGCGCCCCTGCTGGGCACCGAGGCCGCCGCCAAGCTCCTCTACCTGGTGGACCCGCGCGTCGTCAGCGGCTCCGCCTGGGTCACCGGCGCCAACGAGGCCGGCAAGCACGTCTTCGGCCTGGTTGCCGGACGCGACTTCGGCTGGGACGGCGTCATCGAGTGCACCGACGTGCGCGCCGGCGACGAGGCCCCCGACGGGTCCGGTCCGCTGGAAACCGCCCGCGGCATCGAAATGGGCCACATCTTCCAGCTCGGCCGCAAGTATGCCGCAGCCCTGGAACTCAAGGTCCTGGACCAGAACGGCAAGCAGGTCGTGGTCACCATGGGTTCCTACGGCGTCGGCGTCACCCGCGCCGTCGCGGCCCTCGCCGAATCCAACCACGACGACAAGGGCCTGATCTGGCCGCGCGCCGTCGCCCCGGCCGATGTCCACGTGGTGGCCGTAGGCCGCGGCGAGGAGATCTTCGCCGCCGCGGAGAAGCTGGCCTTCGACCTGGAAGCCGCCGGCCTCGAGGTGATCTACGACGACCGTCCCAAGGTGTCCCCGGGCGTGAAGTTCGGCGACGCGGAACTCGTCGGCGTGCCGACCATCCTCGCCGTCGGCCGCGGGCTCGTGGACGGTGTCGTCGAGATCAAGGACCGCCGCAGCGGCCACGCCGAAAACATTGCCGTTGAGAAGGCCGTCGACTTTTGTGTCGACGCCGTCCGCAACAGCTAACCCGCAGTCCGGCCAGGCGTGGTCTCCGGACTCGAGTCAATCGAGCTCAGCACCCTCATCCTGATCGTCGTCGCCGGCCTCGCCGCGGGCTGGGTCGATGCCGTCGTCGGCGGCGGGGGACTGATCCAGCTCCCCGCCATGCTGCTGGTACCGGGCATCAGCCCGGTGCAGGCGCTGGCGACGAACAAAATGGGGTCGATTTTCGGTACCACGACCAGCGCCGTCACGTACTACGGCCGGGTCCGGCCGGATCTGCGGACCGCACTGCCCATGGCGGTGATCGCCATGGCCGGCAGCTATGGCGGGGCAGTGCTCGCGGCGAACCTCCCGGCGAGCGTGTTCAAGCCCATCATCCTGGTGGCGCTGATCGCCGTCGCGCTGTTCACGGCTTTCCGCCCGAACGTGGGGGAGCTGACCCGGCTGCGGCACAACGGACACCGGCACTACGTGCTGGCATGCCTGATCGGCGGCGTGATCGGGTTCTATGACGGCCTGATCGGCCCCGGCACCGGGTCCTTCCTGATCATTGCGCTCGTCTCGGCAATGGGCTACGCCTTCCTCGAAGCAAGCGCCAAGGCCAAGATCGTGAACGTGGCCACCAACGCCGGGGCCCTGCTGTTCTTCGTGCCGCATGGTGCCGTGCTGTGGGGTCTCGGGCTGGTCCTGGGCCTGGCGAATATGGCCGGCGGCTACCTTGGGGCCCGGACCGCCGTCAAGCAGGGGAACAAGTTCATCCGCATCGTGTTCCTCGCCGTGGTGGGTGCCCTGATCATCAAGCTCGGCTCGGACATTTGGCAGGAGAGCTTCGCCTGACGCCCCGGCCGCCGGACGCCAACCCCGGTGCCCTTTCTGCAACGCTGCCCCGCCCGGAGGCACCGCCCGTCCCTGGAACGCTGCCTCCCTGGAGGCACTGTCCGTCCCTTGGCCGCGGGCGTAGCATGCAGCTATGTCAGCGCCTGTTGAACGCTACGGCGAGGCCCTGGAGGCTGCGGCCCGGCACGCCCGTCAGTGGCTGGAGAGCCAGGAAACACGGCAGGTGGGCCCGCGGGTAACCGCGACGGACCTGGCGGCCGACTTCGGCGGTCCGTTGCCCCGGGAAGGAACGCCGCCGGCGGAGGTGGTGGACTACCTCGCCACGAAGGCCGAACCCGGGCTGATGGCCATGCCCTCCGGACGGTTCTTCGGCTGGGTCATCGGCGGCACGCTGCCGGCAGCGCTGGCCGCGGACTGGCTGGTCAGCGCCTGGGACCAGAACGCCGTGCTCCGCTTCGCCACCCCGGCGACGGCGGCCATCGAAGAGGCCGCCGGCACCTGGCTGCTGGAGCTGCTGGGTCTCCCCGCAGAGTCCGACGTCGGTTTTGCCACCGGCGCCACGATGGCCAACTTCACCGGGCTCGCCGCCGCCCGCTGGCGCCTGATGGCCGACGCCGGCTGGGACCTCGACGGCGACGGCCTCTCCGGCGCCCCGCGGATCCGCTGCTTCGTGGGCCAGGAACGGCACGACACGATCGACCTCGGCCTGCGATATCTGGGGCTGGGGCGTCCCGCCGTGGTCCCCGCAGACCGGCAGGGCCGGCTCAACCCGTGGGAGCTGGACCGGGCCCTGGCCAGCGCCGTTGAACAGGCCGCAGCGGCCGGAACGGGCGCGGCCCCGCTGCTGGTCTGCCTGCAGGCCGGGAACCTGCACTCCGGAGCCTTTGATCCGTTCGTGGAGGCAATCGCCATCGCCAAAGCACACGGCGCCTGGGTCCATGTCGACGGCGCGTTCGGGCTCTGGGCCGCCGCCGTCCCGGAGTTCGCCGCGCTGACCGCCGGGCTGCAGGGCGCCGACTCCTGGGGCACCGACGCGCACAAGACCCTCAACGTGCCCTACGACTGCGGCGTCGCGGTGGTCCGTGATGCCCAGGCGCTGCGGGCGGCCATGGGCCTGCACACCAGCTACCTGATCCCGGACGTGGACGGCGCGGCGGACCCCTTCGAGTCGGTGCCGGAACTGTCCCGCCGGGCCCGCGGGGTGCCGGTGTGGGCTGCGCTGAAATCACTGGGCCGGGACGGCGTCGTCGCCCAGGTCCGCGGGCTGGTGCAGCACGCCCGGCAACTGGCGGAGCAGCTCTCGGCGCTGGACGGCGTCGAGGTGCTCAACGACGTTGAATACACCCAGGTCTCGCTGGCCTTCGGCGACGACGCCACGACCCGTGCGGTGACGGCGCGGATCATCGCCGACGGCCGGGTCTGGATGTCCGGGTCGCGCTGGCGGGACCGGGACATCCTCAGGATCTCCGTCAGCAATTGGAGCACGGACGACGCCGACGTGGCAGTCGCCGTCGCCGCCGTCCGGGACGCCGTGGCGGCGGTCCGCGCGCAGGGGCGCTAGCTGGCGGCGTCCCCCGGTGCCGGCAGCCCGTGGGGTGCGGGAAGCTCCGGGAGCGTGCGGCCAGCGAGCGTGCTGGCCACCCAGAGCGACCGGGCGAGGTCGCCTTCGTGCCGGGGCTTCGAGGCGTACCAGAGCGCGTTCTCGACCTCGCGGGCCAGGCTCCATTGCCGGGCCACTTCGGCGTCGAGCCCAGCGGCCATGCTGAAGTCGCGGCAGCGATCCCGCAGGCCCCGTTCCGGATCGGCCCGCGACAACTCACGGATCCGGTTCCACAGCAACGGTGCCACCGCGAATTCCGCCTCGCCGATCATGGGCTGCGGATCGATCGCGGCCCAGCCGCCGGCCGGTTCCCCGCCGCCCGGTTCCTCAGTGCCCTGCGGGTCCTGATTGCGGAGCCGGGCCAGGATGTTCAGATAATGCAGGTCGGTATGGACCAGCACATCCCGCCCGGAGCGGCGCCCGACGGCGCCGCGGGTCTGGCAGACCTCGAGCGCGGCTTCCAGCAGCCAGCGCGGGAAGGGCCGGCCCAGCCGTTCCCAGCTCTCCGGCAACTCATCACTCCACTGCTCGGCCCGGGCCGCCACGTGGTCGAAATCCTGCCAGTCCGGCCGGCCGTCCGGGACCAGGCTCAGCTGGCGGACCAGTGTGCCCCACACCGGGACCGCCTCGGCCAGGGGCATATCCTGAAGGGAGCAGGCGGCGTCCAGGCGTTCCAGCAGCAGCGCGCCCGCGCCGGCGTCGCTGGCCAGCAGCCGGACCGCCCCGTGCCCGTCCCAGAGGACGAGGGCCTGCGGTTCCACGAGCGCTTCGTCGTGCGGATAGGCGATCTTCAGGACGGCGGCCCGGCTCGCAGCCCCCAGGGTTCCATTGCCCACCCCGGTGCCGGTGCCGGTCTCCGTAGCTTCGGTGCGGGCGTCGGTGCGGAGCCGCACCGGGACCACGATGGCCCCGTGGCCGTTCCGCGGCAACGCGCCGGGGGCGAGGTCCAACTCGAGCTGCCACCGGTCCAGGCAGTGCCGGACCAGCCGGGGCAGGGAGGCAAGCCAGTCGCGGCCGGCTGCGTTGCCGCCGTAGTGGCGGCTGAGGTCGGGCGGGATCGGGATGTCTGCTGGTTGACTCATCGGATCAGCGTAGTTGCTGGTGCGCTCCGCTAGCGGTGGGTCCGGCGGGCCTGCCTTCACAGCCGTGCAGCAGCTGCCGGAGAAACAGGCCGTCAGACGGTGATGCCGCTGGCACCGAGCCAGCTGCCGATCAGGAAGGTCGCGATGAGCGCCGCGGCGCCGCCGATCACCACCCGCACGGCGGCCTTCGTCTTCGAGCCGCCGCCGATCCACGCGCCGACGGCCCCGGTCAGGGCCAGCGCGACCAGCACGGCCACGAAGGTCAGCGGAACACGGATGTTCTCCGGCGGCAGCAGGATGGCAAGCATGGGGAGGATCGCGCCGGCCAGGAACGCCACGGCAGAGGCGAACGCGGCGTGCCACGGACTGACAATGTCCATCTCGTCGATGTGCAGTTCCGCGGACAGGTGGGCGCCGAGGGCATCGTGGGCGGTGAGTTCCTTGGCTACGGTCCGGGCGGTGTCCGCGCTGAGACCCTTGCCCTGGTAGATCGCGGCGAGTTCCTCGAGCTCCTCTTCGGGCTGTTCTTCCAGTTCCCGGCGTTCCTTCTCGATCAGGGACCGCTGGCTGTCCTTCTGGCTGCTCACCGAGACGTATTCGCCCAGGGCCATCGAGATTGCGCCACCGACCACGCCGGCGGTACCGGCGACGAGGATGGGGCCGGACTCGGTGGTGACGCCGGCGACTCCGACCACAATCGCTGCAACGGAGACGATGCCGTCGTTGGCGCCCAGCACACCCGCACGCAGCCAGTTGAGGCGGTGCGCGATGTCATTGCGGTGCGGCTCGTTTTCGTGCTGGATGGGGGCGGCTTGACTGTCCATGACTACAGCAAAGCACCGGGGCCCACAGCCAGCCAGTATGACGAGCCTAAGTAAGCGACTCCTGCCCCCGCGGTCGCTGGCACCAGGCCCTCCCCGCGGGCGGCGTAGCGGGGGCACTTTGACACGGACTCGCCGAAGTTCGAGCAGGATTCGTGACCTGCGGACCTCAAAGTCACCCCGCACGGCCGACACGGCCGGCACCCACGCCGCCGCCACGCAACTAAAAAGCAGGCCGAGGGCTAGGGGCTGGGTACCGGCAGCTCGGGGAAGCCCGCCGGGTCTGCCGCCAGGCCGGGAAGGGCGCCTGTCTCCGCCCCCCAGACGGCGGACCGGCGCGCGGCACCGACGAGGCCGGCGATCGCCCATTGACGGGTCTGGCCCTCGCTCAAGGCCACCAGGTCCCCGTAGACCGGCAGCGCCGAGGCCTCCAACCCGCCGAGGCCGGTGGCGGGGTCGGCGAGGAAGTCCTGCGCCATGGTGTAGCCGGCTTCGCGCTGCGGCACGGGGGCGCAGTGCACCCGGCTTAGGGCTTCCGCGCCAGTCGCGAGGTCCTCATGCCGGGCGAGCTGTTCCGATGCCCGGGCGGCGACTCCGCCATCCAGCCGGGTCAGGGCCACCTGGTAGCCGTACACGGTCTCCAGCTCGGTCCTGACGGTCGCCGCCAGCGCACCGGGCAGGGTGGCGGCACTGACGTCAGCTCCCGCCGAAGCCGCCGAGATGCCCGATGCCTCGGCAGGGGAGGACGACGGCGATGCGGCAGCGCTCGGGCACGCGCCGGAGAGCTGGGGTACGGCGGGGTCGGGCACCGCCGGGGCCGGCGCACCGGCGGCCGCGGCGAGGGAGGATGCCTGCAGCAGTTGGGCGGTCCCGACGGCGGCGAGCAGCCGGGCCATCCCGCCGTCGGCCACGGCGGCGTCGGCGAGCCGTTGAGCGGCGCTGTCCGCCAGTGCGGCTGCCAGCGCGGCCGCCGATGGGGGCAGCGGAGCAACAGTCGCAGCACCAGGCGGGGCACCAGACGGGGCAGCCGACGGTGCGGCGGGCCCCGCCGGGGGAGCAGCGTCCGGCACCTCCTGGCCCGGCAGCAGGAGGGCCCGGGCCTGGCTTGTCAGCAAACTCACAGTCCGCGCCACGGCGGGCGTCGCGTTGCCGGACGTGGACCCGCCCAGTTCCTCGCCGGCGGTCCGCAGCCGCATGGTCTCCGCCAGCGCGGCGGACCTTGCCTGTTCGGAAAACGGCGGTTCGGCGGGCTCCTTGGGACTTCTGGGACTCAGCGCGACCCCGAGGCTCACGACCACGAGGGCGAGGCAGGCCAGGAGCGCGATGCGGTGAACGAGCTTCCGCCGCTGCCTTTCCCCGCTGTCGTCTTTCACAACAGACCATGTTGTCATGCCGGCCGGGAACTGCGTGCACCACGGCGCCTGGAAAATCGCTAGGCTAGTACACACAACATCATCTAACGGGAGGCGGCCGGCATCATGACCAACGCAGAAGCCACGACTTCAGCAGACCGGACCGGGACGGGTAAGGCTGAAGCCGCACCCGCTCACAACTTCGAGGCCGAGCGGCTCCATGCCCTCCTCGAACCCGAGGTCCTGGCCAACCGGCTCTACCTGGAGGACGTTTCCATTCACGTCGCCGGAGCCAACCGCGTAGTCCACGTTGTGGTGGACCTGCCGCAGGAGGAATCGGGCGGCGTCGGTCTTGATGTCATCGCGGAGATCTCCAAGACCCTCTCCGACATCCTGGACAACGATCCCAGCACCGACGCGCGTCCGTACGAGCTTGAGGTTTCCTCGCCCGGCGTCGGCCGTCCCCTCACCGAAGAGCGGCACTGGCACCGAGCCCGCGGCCGGATGGTCAAGATCAATGTCCTGCAGGGCGAGAACGTCACCGGCCGGGTTCAGACCGTCGACGACGACGGCGTCACCCTGGTCCCGGAAATCGCCGTGAAGAAGGGCATGAAGCCCAAGCAGGGCGAGCCCATCAAGCTTCCTTTCGACAAGATTCGCAGCGGAAAAGTCGAGATAGAGTTCAGCCACCTCGAAGAGGCAGGCCTGGAGAACGCAAACAATGGACCTTCTGAGGAGGCCTAATGGATATTGACATGAGCGCACTGAGACTCCTGGAGCGTGAGCGTGAAATCCCGCTGGATCTCCTGATTCCGACGATCGAGCAGGCCCTGCTGGTGGCCTACCACAAGACGCCGGGAGCCTTCGAGAAGGCCCGGGCCGAACTGGATCGCAAGAGCGGGCACGTGACCATCTGGGCCACGGAGATCGACGACGACGGCGCCCCCATCGGCGAATTCGAGGACACCCCCGCCGGCTTCGGCCGCATCGCCGCCAGCACCGCACGGCAGATCATCCTGCAGCGCCTGCGCGATGTTGAGGACGACAACGTCCTCGGCGAGTTCAAGGGCCGCGAGGGCGAGTTGGTGGCCGGAACGATCCAGCAGGGCAACAACCCGCATATGATCCAGGTCAACCTGGGCTCGGTGGAGGCGCTGCTGCCGCCGCCCGAGCAGGTGCCGGGGGAGAAGTACATCCACGGCAACCGGCTCCGTGCCTTCGTGATCGACGTGCACCGCGGCACCAAGGGGCCGTCCATCACGCTGTCCCGGTCACACCCGGGCCTCGTGCGGAAGCTCTTCGAAATGGAAGTTCCGGAAATCGCGGACCGCTCCGTGGAAATCGTCGCCCTCGCCCGTGAAGCCGGGCACCGCACCAAGATGGCGGTCAAGGCCAACAACCCGGGCATCAACGCCAAGGGCGCCTGCATCGGCGAAATGGGTTCGCGTGTCCGTGCGGTCATGAACGAACTGAACGACGAAAAGATCGACATTGTCGATTACAGCGACGATCCGGCGACGTTCATCGCCAGCGCGCTCTCCCCGTCACGGGTGAATTCGGTCACCATCACGGACGAGGCAACCCGCTCGGCCCGCGTCGTGGTCCCGGATTACCAGCTTTCCCTCGCCATCGGCAAGGAAGGCCAGAACGCCCGCCTCGCCGCCAAGCTCACCGGCTGGCGGATCGACATCGTCTCGGACGCCGCCGTCAGCCGCGACAAATAGGTTCCAAAGCAGTGGCCCCCGTCAAGCGGGCCACAACACAAGGGCCCTAGTTCCGGGCCGCCCGTCAGCGTCCGTGTCCCCGCAAGTTCGGGGCCCGGGCGATTGAGGGGCTAGAATAGACATGACCGCGCCTAACGGCCGGTATCCGCGTGTCCCTTGCGTGTCCGGGTTTTGCGTCCGGCGAAGGTGTTGATTCCAACCCTTGGCCAGACCGGCTCCGGCAACCCGGGACCGGCAGATATGTACTGGCAGGAAGATACTCGTAAGTGGCACACGTGCAACACCTCGAGAATCAGCCGCAGCGTACCTGCATCGGATGCCGGAAAAAGGGGTCGCGGTCGGAGCTACTCCGGCTCGTCGCCGACGGCAGCGGTTCATCCGCCGTCGTAGTGGATGAACGACGCCGGATGGCTGGCCGGGGAGCATGGCTGCACCCCAGCGAAAAGTGCCTGGCACTGGCGGTCAAACGTCGAACGTTCGGACGCGCCCTCAACGGCGCTGCCGGAACAGCCGACGTCGAACGCCGGATCCTGGCGGGCACGCAAGCCGTGGACACCCCGGTGGCCGCAGCAACAACCGTCCAACCTGAAAGCGGGTCAGAAAACTGATGGAAACCCGATGAGTTCCCAGCGATGAGTGCGCAACGATGACAAATTTGTTGCGCTCTGCAATGGACCTTTCAGCTGCACTCGCGGCGGAGGTCCGCAGTAAGAAGTAGACGGTTCGTGCCTGGCTCGGTGCGGACCGAGACAGGAGAAATGTGGCCAAGGTCCGCGTACATGAGCTTGCTAAAGAGCTCGGTATTACTTCCAAAGATGCAGTAACCAAACTGCAGGAACTGGGCGAATTCGTTCGCTCTGCCTCTTCCACCATTGAGGCCCCCGTTGTGAGGAAACTCCGCAACGCGTTCCCCGACGCAGCAGCAGCTTCGAAGTCCGAAGCGCCTGCGTCCGCCCCCAAGGCACCCGCCAGCCCCTCGGCAAACCGTCCGGCGCCCGCGCCGGCTCCGGCTGCCCCGACAGCACCGGCGGCTGCAGTAACCAAGACTGAAGCTCCGGCTCCGGCAGCAGCTGCTCCGGCAGCCAGTGCCGCCCCGGCTGCTTCCTCGGCAGCTCCGGCCGCTCCGGCGGCTCCCGCCGCCCAGGCTCCGGCTGCGCCCTCGACGGGCGCCAAGCCCGGCGCACGTCCGGCCCCCAAGGCTGAAACCCCGGCTGCTCCGGCACGCCAGGGTGGCTCGGCACCCCGCCCGGGCGGTCCCCGTCCCGGCAACAACCCGTTCGCTACGTCCCAGGGCATGCCCCGGGGCCGCGGCGGCGACAACGAACGTCCCTCGCGTCCGGGTAACAACCCGTTCGCTCCTTCCCAGGGCATGCCGCGTCCGGGCGGAAGCCGCACCGAGGGCGAACGCCCCGGCGGCCCCCGTCCCGCAGCAGGCGCTGGCGGTCCCCGTCCGGGTGCTCCCCGCACCAGCGGCGCTCCGGGTGCACGTCCGGGCGCACCGCGTCCGGCCGGCGCAGCCGGTGCTGGCCGCCCGGCAGGGGCCGGCGGAAACCGTCCGACTCCCGGCATGATGCCGAACCGCACCGAACGTCCCGCACCCGCTGGTGCAGGCCGTCCCGGCGGCGGCGCCCGTGGTCCGGGCCGTCCGGGTGGCGCTCCAGGTACCGGTGCTCCCGGTGCCGGTGGCGGCGCTCCGGCCGGCGGTGGCTTCGGCAAGGGTGGCCGCGGTCGCGGTGGCACCCAGGGTGCTTTCGGTAAGGGCGGCGCAGGCCGTGGCAAGCAGCGCAAGTCGAAGCGTGCCAAGCGCCAGGAACTCGAGCAGATGAGTGCTCCGTCGCTGGGTGGCGTCAGTGTGCCCCGCGGCGACGGCAACACCGTAGTCCGGCTTCGCCGTGGCTCGTCCATCACGGACTTTGCCGACAAGATCGAGGCGAACCCCGCAGCACTGGTGACCGTGCTCTTCCACCTCGGCGAAATGGCTACCGCCACACAGTCGCTGGATGAAGAGACCTTCGCCCTGCTCGGCGAGGAGCTTGGCTACAAGCTCCAGGTCGTGTCCCCGGAGGACGAGGAGCGCGACCTGCTCTCCGGTTTCGACATCGACTTCGACGCCGAACTGGAAGCCGAAGGCGATGAGGAACTCGAGGCACGTCCTCCGGTTGTCACCGTCATGGGTCACGTCGACCACGGTAAGACCCGCCTGCTCGATGCCATCCGCAAGTCCGACGTTATGGCGGGCGAGCACGGCGGCATCACGCAGCACATCGGTGCTTACCAGGTCACGCACGCTCACGAAGATATCGATCGCAAGATCACCTTCATCGATACTCCGGGCCACGAGGCGTTCACCGCCATGCGTGCCCGTGGTGCGAAGGTCACTGACATCGCCATCCTCGTGGTCGCAGCGGACGACGGCGTTATGCCGCAGACCATTGAAGCCCTCAACCACGCGCAGGCGGCCAACGTGCCGATCGTCGTGGCCGTGAACAAGATCGACAAGGAAGGCGCCAACCCGGAGAAGGTCCGCGGCCAGCTGACCGAGTACGGACTGGTTCCGGAAGAGTACGGTGGCGACACCATGTTCGTGGAGGTCTCTGCCCGCCAGAACCTGAACATCGACGAACTGCTCGAGGCCGTTCTGCTCACCGCAGACGCAGCCCTGGACATGCGCGCCAACCCGAACAAGGACGCCCGCGGTATCGCGATTGAAGCCAACCTGGACAAGGGCCGCGGCGCGGTCGCTACCGTCCTGGTTCAGTCCGGCACCCTGCACATCGGCGACACCATCGTGGCAGGCACGGCCCACGGCCGTGTGCGTGCGATGTTCGACGACGACGGCAGTGCCCTGACCGAGGCCGGCCCGTCCCGCCCCGTGCAGGTACTGGGTCTGTCCAACGTCCCGCGCGCCGGCGACACGTTCTTCGTGACCGCCGACGAGCGCACCGCACGCCAGATCGCCGAGAAGCGTGAAGCTGCGGACCGCAACGCCGCACTGGCCAAGCGCCGCAAGCGCATCAGCCTGGAAGACTTCGACCAGGCCGTCGCCGATGGCAAGATCGACACCCTCAACCTCATCCTCAAGGGTGACGTGTCCGGTGCCGTGGAAGCCCTCGAAGACGCGCTGCTCAAGATCGACGTCGGCGAGGGTGTCCAGCTCCGCGTTATCCACCGCGGAGTCGGTGCGATCACGCAGAACGACGTCAACCTGGCGACGGTCGACAGCGCCGTCATCATCGGCTTCAACGTCAAGCCCGCCGAGCGTGTTGCCGAACTGGCAGACCGCGAAGGCGTGGACATGCGCTTCTACTCCGTCATCTACGCAGCAATTGATGACATTGAGGCAGCCCTCAAGGGCATGCTCAAGCCGGAGTACGAAGAGGTCCAGCTTGGCACCGCCGAGGTCCGCGAAGTGTTCCGTTCCTCCAAGTTCGGCAACATTGCAGGCTCGATCGTGCGCTCGGGTGTTATCCGACGCAACGCGAAGGCCCGTGTCAGCCGCGACGGCAAGGTCATCGGTGACAACCTCACGGTTGAGACGCTCAAGCGCTTCAAGGACGACGCCACCGAGGTCCGCACGGACTTCGAGTGTGGTATCGGTCTTGGCTCGTTCAACGACATCAACGAAGGTGACACCATCGAGACCTTCGAGATGCGCGAAAAGCCGCGCGTCTAAGTCTGTTTAGCGTTACAAGGTGCGGGGCCGTTGGATTTTTCCGGCGGCCCCGCCCCTTCGCTGGGCGGCAAAGGATCTGCGATCCTTTGCCGCCCAGCTTCGGCAGGCCCGATGCCACTCCCAGGCCGCCGGAAAAAATCCAACGGGTCCGTCGTAGACTCGCTTTAGGCGCGTGGCAACTAACCAAACGTGTGTACGTGAGCCGTTAACGCGCCGTCGTACATCCAAATTTTTAGGAGTGGAAATGGCTGATCCCGCACGGGCTGCCAAGTTGGCGCAGCGGATTAAGGTTGTTGTTGCTGAGGCCCTGGGCCGGAGGGTCAAGGATCCCCGGCTTGAGGGCGTCACTGTTACCGATGCGCGTGTGACCAATGATCTGCAGCACGCCACGGTTTACTACACCGTGTTCGGTGACCAGCTGGTCCAGGCCGAGGCTGCCAAGGGACTTGAGAAAGCCAAGGGCGTGCTCCGGCAGGAAGTCGGGCGGAACGTCACCGTCCGGCTGACCCCGACCCTGGAGTTCGTCGCGGACCAGATCCCGGTCAACGCCTCCAACCTGGAGGAACTGCTCCGGGCTGCGAAGAAGCGCGACGCCGAGGTGGCCGCACTGGCTGCCAGCGCCAAGCACGCCGGCGACGCCGACCCGTACAAGAGCGACGCTCCGCAGGACGTGGAGCTCGATGAGGACGACTTCGACGAAGAGGACCTCGATCTCAGCAACGAAGACGACGTCGACGAGGACAGCAACAAGTAGCCTCAGCAACAGCGCAGTCCTGAAACATGGAGTTCTGCACAGCAACGGCCGGCCCCGGTAAGGGACCGGCCGTTGCCGTATGACGGCAGCGCGGTCCCGTCAGGACTCAGTCGCCGTCATGGTGCCCGTCCCGCAGTTCCAGGTACATCACCTGGCCGTCGGGCGTTCCCTCTGGCCCCGGCAGGGCGTGGACCGTGGCGTACAGGGTGTCACCGCGGAGGTCCACGTCGGCGGCGAATCCGGCCTTGAGCACCACCGTCTGGTCGCCCGAATCAGGGTCGATCCTGAGCACACCCTCGCCGAACAGTGAGGCGACATACATCTTGCCGTCCTCATCCAGGGCGAGTCCCGTGGGCGTCATGATGTCATCCGCCACGAGGTCCACCTCGCCGTCGTCGGGATCCACTTTGAAGATCGCCCCGCGGGCACCCAGCGCGGGATCCTCCGGCCCGCCGGGGAGCGTCGTGACGTACAGCCAGCCATCCGGGCCGACGGCGACGTCGGTCGGGACGGACTCGAAGTCATACGTCGTTCCCACGACGCAGTCGGGCAGCCCGTTGGAAGCCGCAGCTGCCGGGGTGATCTTGTAGGGCCTCGGCGGCAGCACAACGACGGTCTCGGTCTCGCCGCTCCGGGTATCAACCGACACCACACTGTTCGCCCCGGCATCGGCGACGTAGATGGTCTCGTCGGTAACGGCGATCCCGTACGGGTGTGAATCAACTTCACCCTTGTAGCTGACCGGCATGTTGGCCGGCAGCTCGGCTTCGCAGCCCTCCGGCAGGTCACGGAAACCGTACCGGATCTCTCCATCGGAGTTCTCCACTGTTTCCAGGGCCGCGAAATCGCCCAGGGTCCGCTGGCGCCCGTCGTCGTCGATGATGCGGACATGGCCAGCCAGCGCGGCCGGATGAGGCCCGGCGCCCTGGCTCTCCAGGAAATACGTCCTCTCACCCCGCCGGTCGTTGCCCGCAACGCTCCAGTCAGGGGATTCGTAGAGGACGCGGCGGTTCCCCTCGGAGTCGACCCTGATCAGCCGGCCGGCAAAGGATTCACTCACAGTGACGGAGCCGTCGCGACCGGCGCTGACATGCAGCGGACCCACCAGTCCGCCGGTGAGCGGCACCGGTGCCGCGTCCCCGGCGTCCCCTCCCGAGGCGCCGTCCCGGGCTGCGCCGGCAGCTGACCCGGTCGAAAGGATCACAGCGGCGGTGGCCGCCGTGGCGAGCAATGACAATTTCTTTCTCATAGTTGGCTCCCGGGGCGAGTGATGAGGAATCCACATCGTTGAGACCCTTGAGACCGGTGTTGTGGCGGGCGGAGTAATTCACGGCCCCCATAGCGGATATTAAGCCTTCGGCGACGCAAAGTCGATAACTGCGCGGCGGCCACGGATCTGCCACTGCAGCCGGGGTTGCTGGCTATGATCGAACCATGGCCACGGCACCCTCAACTTCCGACATCAACCGCTTCCTGGATCAGGCGATCCGGCTGGCCGCCGCCAATGTGGCCGCCGGCGGCGGACCGTTCGGGGCGCTGGTGGTGACTCCCGACGGGCGGATCCACGAGGGCGTCAACCAGGTCACGCGCGACAACGATCCCACAGCCCACGCCGAGGTGGTCGCCATCCGCACGGCCGCCGCCGCGTCCGCCACGTTCGATCTGACCGGCGCCACGCTCTATGCCAGCTGCGAACCGTGCCCGCTGTGCCTCGCCGCCGCCCTCTGGGCCCGCATTGACCAGGTCCACTTCGCCGCGGACCGTCAGGCGGCTGCGGCCGCCGGTTTCGACGATGCGGTGTTCTATGAGTACTTCGACGGCACCCGGCCGGACCTGATGCCGGTCCGCCAAACGGCCGTGCCGGCGTCGGACGTTCCCTTCCAGGCCTGGCACGATAACCCGGACCGTGTTGAATACTGAGGACGGCAGCCCCGGTCGGGCCGCCAGCCACGGCCTGGCCGGGGGCTTTGGACTCTATGCCCGCTCCGCGCGGGGGCGTCCTAATGGAACCATGACTGCGGGGACTCGGGAAGGCGGCGGTCCGTGGGCTCCAGCCTGATCACCTGCGCCCAGTGCGGGAAGACCAACCGGATACCGACGGCGGCTGCCGGCCATCCGCGCTGCGGCAACTGCCGCACGGACCTGCCCTGGATTGTCGAGGCCGGCGACGCTGATTTCGCTGTCATCGCCGAACAATCCTCAACGCCAGCCCTGATCGATTTCTGGGCAGCCTGGTGCGGCCCCTGCCGCATGGTCAGCCCCGTGCTGGACAAGCTGGCCCGGGAGCGGGCCGGCCGGGTCAAGCTGGTCAAGGTCGACGTCGACAAGTCCCCGGCGCTCTCACGGCGCTTCGACATCCAGGCCATTCCGACCATGCTGCTCATCAGGGACGGCAAAGTGGTGGCCCGGCAGGCGGGTGCTCCGCCGGCGGCGGCCCTGGGCCAGTGGCTCGACGGCGCCCTGGCGGCGGGCAAACCATAACCGCCCGCGGACGGGTCGCTGCGGCACTCGTCAGCGGCGCTCGTCAGCGGCGCCGGCTCCGTGCACCCCGGGCGCCCAGGCCGCCCAGGAGGGGTGAGCCGACCCCCAGCAGGAAGCCGAAGTCGTACCAGTTTCCGGCCCGGGCCGTGTTGTAGAACGGGAATTCACTCCACTGGCCGAAAACGTGGGCGATCAGCACAATCCACGCCGTGAGCCCGTTCCAGATGCCCCACAACAAGTCCTGCCACCACATGTCTGCCTCCCTGACCGAACGCTGAAACGCCGGTCCCGGAACGGCATGTCCCGGGACACACGCGGCATGCACGCGCTGCGCTCAGGTTAGGTGTTGCGGTGCCGCGGCGGTAGGGGACAGGGACCCGAAAGCTGAGCTGTCAGCCTGCGGCTGTGACCCGGGCCGGGAGACGGCCCAGGCCTTCGACGAGATCGGCCTGGCTGCTGCAGAGCGCAATCCGGATCCAGCCCTCGCCGATCGAGCCGAACGCGGTGCCGGGGGCAAAGGACACCCCTGAATCGGCCAGGAACCGCCGGACCCAGGATCGGACGTCTCCGCCACTGACATGGGACACATCCGCCCAGAGGTAGAAAGCCCCCTGCGCCGTGAGGAACGGGATCCGCTTGGCGGCCAGCACGGCCGAGGCGGCGTCGCGGTTGGCCCGGTAGTGCGCGCGGGCCTGGCTGACGTAGTCCTGCGGGCCCGTCAGCGCGGCCAGCGCCGCGTACTGCGAGGGCGAGGCGACACAGGAGACAATCGCCTCCATCACGTTGTTCATCCTCTGTTCCAGGCCCGGCGGGCAGATCAGCGCGCCGATCCGCAGCCCGGTCAGGCCGTAGGTCTTGGAGAGCGTGAGCGAGGTGAACACGCGCGCCTCGCCCGGGATATCGCTGTCAAAGCGGGCCGGGCTCACGTGGGGAACATCGTAGGTGAACGCCTCGTAGCACTCGTCGGAAATGATCCAGAGATCGTGGCGCCGGGCGAGCTCCACGAGGCTGCGGGTGAGTTCCTCGCCCAGGACGGCGCCCAGCGGATTGGAGGGCGAATTGAGGATCAGCACTTTGGTCCGCGGTGTGATGAGCTCCTCGATGTCCGCGATCCGGGGCTGGAAGCCATGCTCGGGATACATCGGGTACCGCACCGGGACGGCGTGCAGCAGGCTGCTGGTCATGGCGAACGTCGGGTAGCCCGGGTTGGGGATCAGGATTTCGTCACCGGGGGAGAGCAGCAGGCTCATCGCGAAGTGCAGGCCCTGCTGGGCGCCGTCGACGACGTAAACGCGGTTCGCACCGACCGGCGTCGCGTTGTCCCGGAACCTGGCCGCGAAGGCCTCGCGCAGGGCCGGAATGCCGGCGTTGGGGGTGTAGTTCGTTTCGTCGCGGTCCAGGCAGGCCATCCCGGCTTCGAGGATATGGCGCGGGACGGCAAAGCCGGGTTCGCCGATGCTCAGCACGATCGCGCCGGGGGTGCCCCAGGCGGCTTCGGTGATTTCTCGGATCTGGTTGATGGGGACGTCGCGGACGTGCGGGGCAAGCTCTGGCATGTCTGCCATCCTAACCGGCGCAGATATACTGGGGAGCGTGCTTTCTGGACTGGTAATAGTGGACAAGCCGCAAGGCTGGACCAGCCACGATGTGGTTGGACGGATGCGGCGGCTCGCCGGTACCCGAAAAGTGGGCCACGCGGGAACGCTTGATCCGATGGCCACGGGCGTTCTGGTGGTCGGCATCAACAAGGCTACGCGGCTGCTCACCTATATCGTGGGCACCTCCAAGACGTATACGGCCACTATCCGCCTGGGCGAATCAACGGTCACCGACGATGCCGAGGGCGAGGTCACCGCGACGCACAGCGCCGCAGCGGTCGCCGAGGAAGCCGTCCGGGCCGGCGTCGCCGCGCTGACCGGTGAGATCCAGCAGATTCCCAGCAGCGTCAGCGCCATCAAAGTCAACGGAGAGCGCGCCTACGCCCGGGTCCGCTCCGGCGAAGAGGTCAAGCTGGCCGCACGGCCGGTCACCATCCACCGCTTCGAGGTCCACGGGTTCCGTCCGGTGCGCGGCGGCGAGGCCCTGGACGTGGACGTCACCGTGGAATGCTCCTCCGGCACCTACATCCGGGCCCTGGCCCGCGACCTCGGCGACGCGCTCGGCGTCGGCGGTCACCTGACGGCGCTGCGCCGGACCCAGGTGGGCCCCTACACGCTGGACCAGGCCCACACCCTGGAGCAGCTCGCCGAAGAGCTCGACGTGCTGGAAATGTCCCAGGCCGCCCGGGCGCTCATGCCCAACCGTGAACTCAGCGACGAGGAAACCACCGAGATTTCCTTCGGCCGCAGGATCGCCGCGGGGTCGGCCGCCGGTACCCCGGGCGCAGCCACGCCGGAGAATCCGGCTGCAGGCTTCGCCCCGGACGGGACCCTCGTGGCCCTGCTCGCGGACAAGGGCAGCTACGCCAAACCGGTGCTGGTGTTCGCGCCTGACAATGAGAAGCGTGCGCCCAAACAGCCGACGGCGGAACAGCAGGCCGGGCAGTAGTGGACGCGTATTTCTACATCATCCTGGTGGTCGGGCTGGTCTCCACCGTCATCTGCCTGGCCGCCGGCATCCTCAAGAAGGCCCCGAACGACACCACGATCCTCTCGGTGGCCGCCGTCGAACTGTCCCTGCTGGTGTACCTCGTCGGGTCGATCGTCCGGGTCGCGGGCGGGGAACAGATGGCGGGGGAGCCGTGGGAGTTCTGGGGATACCTGCTGACGGCCCTCCTGCTGCCGGTCGGCGCGGTGTACTGGGCCATCCTGGAACGCACCCGCTGGAGCAACTTCGTGCTGGCCGCCGTCGGTGTCACCGCCCTGGTGATGGCGGCCCGAATGAATCAGATTTGGTACTGACGTGGAAGAGGCAGAAAACGTGACCGCGAAACCTTCGCACGAGGACATCGTAACGACGCCGGCAACGGCAACGGCCCCGGCCCCGGCGCAGGCGGCAATAGATACGCGCAACACCGGCCCCGGCCGGCTGCTGATCGCGGTGTATGCCGTGTTCGCGATTTCGGCAACGGCCCGGGCGGGATTCCAGATCCTCACCAAGTTCTCCGAAGCCCCCCTGGCGTATCTGCTGTCGGCCTTCGCCGCTGTCGTCTATCTGGTGGCGACCGTGTCCCTGGCGAAGTCCGGCCGGACCTGGTTCAAGGTCTCCGTTGCGGCCGTGCTCGTGGAACTGGTGGGTGTGCTGGTGGTAGGAGCGCTCAGCCTGTTCGACGCCGTCAACTTCCCGCATGAGACCGTCTGGTCCCTGTTTGGCCGCGGTTATGCGTTTATCCCGCTGCTGCTGCCGATCCTGGGCCTCATCTGGCTGTACCGCCGCCGTCCGGCGCCGAAGCAGGCCTGAGCCTCCTAGCCCGCGGGCCGTTCCAGTTCCTGGAACAGCGTGATTTGGAGTCCAGCCGCGCCGTTGAGCCGCGAGTTCACCGAGCGCCACGGTGTTACCCGTGGTTCCGCGATGAGCGTGCCGCCGGCCTCCACGAGATCCCGGGTGGCTTCCGCCGTGTCGTCAACCTCGAAGGCGACCCGGATCCTGGCGCTCGGCTGCCCGTCGGCTTCCACCTTGTCGATGTACTTGACCTGCGCTGGATTGGAAAGTTCCAGGGTGGCGCGGCCAGCTTCCAGGATGGTGATGCGCGCATCCCCCTCGCTGGGAACCACCTCACGTTCCACGAGTCCCAGGACGTCCCGGTAGAAGGTCAGGGCAGCGTCGTAATCCTCCGTCTCGACGACGAGGCGCAGCTGCCGGACAGGAGGTGGGGTGTGATTTTCGGTCGTCATAACCGAACCCTAGGACGGACTGTTGCCGAGTGGAATGCCGCTGTTGCTGACTGCCGCTGTTGCTGACTGCCGCCCGGGCTGCCGTCGAGGGCTCAGTCCGGGCCGGCGTCGAGCCCCAACAGTCTGCGGCGCAGGACTGGCCAGGCTGCTCCGAAGCCGGGATGCAATTCTTTGTCGCCGACGAGCCCGACCGGAACCCACTGCAGCTCCAGGCTTTCCGGGTCGCTGATCGCCGGTTCGAACGCGTCCACGACCTCGACAGCGACCGTGGTGTAGCTCCAATAGCCGATATCGAACACCGACGTGAACAGGACCCGGACGTTCTCCGGTGGAACGGCAGCTTCTTCCTTTGCCTCGCGCAGGGCGCCTTGGACTGCCTCTTCGCCCTGGTGCAGGGCTCCGCCCGGGAGTCCCCACGTGCCGCCCTGGTCACTCCACAGGGCCCGGTGCTGAAGCAGGATGCCCTTGGCGGAGTCGTGGACGAGGAGACCCGCCGAGCCAAAGCGCCCCCAGAACCGGCCGCGGTCGCCTTCAACCCAGGCGTCCCCCGGATCACGGGGACCGAGGGGGCGGCGCAGCTCGAGGGGGAGCTCGGTTTGCGCGGCAGGAGGCCGTGGATCGCTGGGCCGCGCGTTGTGGGGGAATGCCGGGCTGGAGGTCGGGGCAACAGGGCTGTCCATGGCCCCAGTTTCCCACGGCACTCCTTGTGGCGGCCGGAGTGTGACCCCGCGCGGCCGGCCGTTGGCCCCTGAGCCCGAGTCCCGGGGCGGCACAGCTGCAGCCGCGGAAATCGTGACTCGGCGAATCCTTCCGATCCATGATGGACCTCAGATGGATCGGGCTTTTCCTGCGTTCCAGCGAGCCGCGTGGACAGTCACGGGCACTCACCCCCAAGTATTGCGATCACGCCAGTCAGGAGCCACGCGGCTACAGCAAGAATGCCCCAGGCTAGGCGTAGCGCATACTGGACAGCATTGCTTTGAGCTGGCTGTATTGCTGGGTTTTCATCCATGCCTGTGCACTCTCTAGGGAGTTGAATGCAGGACTGCCAAATTCAACATATGCTTCGGATGCGCCATTTTCCACAATGCGAACATAGCTCCCGGAGGTACCCTCACCGTTGGTGACAAACTCTGCGCTCATGTTGCCCATGCGGTAGAAGACTGAGTGGTCAACAGGATTCTCATACTTAATGAAGGCAAAAACCGTGTCACCATCCCTAGCAGGGAAATTCGGGACCTGCTGAGTGTCCAGAACTGTCAGCAATGATGGTCCTGCTGCACCGCCGCCGTATCCGCCGCTTGCGATCACTGAAACCTTGTTGCCTTTTTCATCGTAGATGTGAGCTTCTACTGACTTTGCCTTGTCTGTTTCATTCACATAGTCAAGGTACGGACCCTGCTGGATTTTGATGGTCCAGTTGGCAGGGTGCTCAAAGGAAATGTGCCCGTCAGGGAAAGTGAAGGTTGCCAGTTTCGGGGCGCCTGGCTCAGTGGCTGGAGGCACAGGAACCACAGGAGCCACCGTTGGCTCTCCCACTCCCGTAGGGCTGGGTGGCGGCGTTGCGGCTGCGGTAGGGGCTGCTGTGGCTGTGCCAGTAACAGTCTCCGTCGCGGTAACCGAGGTTGAGGGAGATGCTGACGGGGTTGCTTCTTGACTGGCAGGGGCACAGGCAGAAAGAGTAAGACTTAACGCAAGAGCAGTGAGTGTTGCGTTTCTGACAGAACTGACCCGGTAGTTCATGTTTATCTTTGTCCCCAATTGATTTCCGAAGGCTGGTGTGCCGTTCATTCTGGTAGTTTCCGGCACGCCCACTTTGGTTACACGAAGCATGACAAGACTTATTTCTATTTCTCCATCAGTGAGTTTAGACCCAGCAGGAGGCGCAGGGTTGTGGCCTTGCCGGATCCGTTGGGGCCGAGGAAACCGTGCACCTCACCGGCGGCGACCTTGAATTCCAGTCCGTCAAGGGCCGTCACGCACCCCATTACGCGGAGCTATCGGACCGAACCAACGAGCGCGGGCGTAGCCACCGCCGGGCGCAACACTAAGTCTGGGAGTGCGCCACCGAGCGATCCGGCGGGAAAAGTGCCGTAGAGGGCTCCCCGAGCGGAACTCCCAGGCAAAAACTCCGGCTGTCCGCGTATGGGGCCTATCCGGGTTATACGCGGCTGGAACTGGGCGGCGTTGGGTAGCTCCCCGGCAGCCGTAGCAGTGCAGCGTGGCCGGCAATACCCCGAGAATTCTCCAAAGACAGAGGCCCCGAAAATGTCACAGCCTCATGGTGGAATTTGTCTATGGAAGCCAGCGAAGATTTCATCCCGCTACAGGCCACCCGGCCGGACGGCGTGATCCTCCCCGGCTTTCCCCGGCTCGCGCCCGTTCCTCCCGAGGCGGAGGACATCGACGTTGCTCTGGACGCGGCGCTTGCCCTGCTCCGCTCCTGCAACGGGACGGCCGTGCCTGATGCGGCGCTGTTCGGCGTGGCCGAAGCCTCCAACTTTGCCGGCCGCGTGGAGGAGCTGTCCCGCGTGGTCGACTACTGGCAGCTTGTGGCCGCGGCGGCGGTCGACCGGACCCGAAGCCAGGCAGCGGCTGGAGCCAGGACTGCCGCCGCGAAGTTTGGTTCCAACGCCCCCGCCAGCTGGTTGACAGGCTGGAATACGGAAGCGAGTGCGCCGAAAACTACTCCGTCCGACCCTGTTTGGAATGACCCCAAAGGCGTTGCTCCTTCCCCAGGATGGGTGGACGACGGGTACCGGAACACCGCGGAATTCCTGCGGGCGCGGTTGCGGATCAGTGCCCCGGAAGCCCGACGCCGTCTGGCCCTCGTCCCGGATGTTCTGCCCCGAACGGGCATATCGGGACCGCCGCTGCCGGCCGCGAAAGAAGAACTCGCGGCTGTGGTCGCTTCGGGGGACATAAGCTCACGGGCGGCGACCATCATCAGCCTTTCCCTGGACCGGGTCCGGCAAGTGTCCGCACCCGAGGATGCCGCGCGGATGGAGTATGCCCTCACCCGGACGGCGGTTGAGAACGACCCGGACTTCCTGACCAGGATCGCCAAACGGTGGACGGATGCGCTGGACCAGGACGGCGAGGAACCCGATGAGCAGGAGCTGCGCCACCGCCAAGGCGCCTTCATACGACGGGCACACCGCGGACTGCAGCATCTGGAAATCTTCGCCACAACCGACCAGTTCGAACAATTGCTCACGGTCATGAACACCGCCACCAACCCGCGGTCCGGCGTCGCATCCGGTACCGACGCGGACGACGCCGCTGCAGCTGAGCTGCTGGATCAGCGCACCCGGCCGCAGCGGCTCCTCGACGGCCTCGTCGGTGGCTGCAAATTTGCCCAGGCCGCCGGAGGCCTGCCCGCCGCGGGAGGGCTGCGCCCGCAGGTGATGGTCACCATTGACTACCGTGACCTGCTGGAGCGGCTCGGCGGCGCCGACGCGGAGACCCGCCCCCCGGGCTCCAACGCCGGGACAATGATGTTCACCGGCCCTGTCACGGCCTCGACCGTGCGCAAGATCGCCTGCGATGCCGACATCATCCCGGTTGTGCTGGGCGGACAAGGCCGGGTCCTGGACATCGGACGCGCCTCCCGGGTCTTCCCGCCGCACATCCGCAAGGCCATCACGGCGCGGGACGGGGGCTGTGCCTTCCCCCAGTGCACTATCCCGGCTCCCTGGTGCGAGGCCCACCACATCAACTACTGGTCCCGCGGCGGAAGCACCGGGGCGGGCAACGGAACGCTGCTCTGTTCGCATCACCATCACCTGGTCCACAAGGAACAGTGGACCATTAAACTGCGAAGCGGCGTCCCGTGGTTCATCCCGCCTCCGCACGTCGATCCGCGCCAAGTGCCACGTCGAAACCGCTACTTCCGGCTGGAGTGAGGCTGGAGCTTCCGATCTGAATCAGCCCCTCGGGGCAGCGACGCTAAAGGGGAGTGGGGTCGCACTCGGACGATCCATGAACTCAAGGAACTGGGACAGCGAACCGGCCGGAACCTCGGCACCTGATCCACTGAAACTGCTGGCTCCGGTAGGCCTCGACGCGCACTACCCAGCGAAGTATCCACCTGCAGTCAGGATCGATTCCCCCATAATCCACTGGCCACAGACGCATCCCACGATGATCGTCGGCGCGAGAATGTAATACGCGATGCGCGACCCTTTGCCCATATGATGCGCGCCAGCTTTCCTCCCTGAGCGCCAAAAACCAAAAAGGACTGCCAAACAGGGAAGCATGGCGATCTGCATCGGAATCCCGCTCCCGTCCCGGCTGTATTTCCCGTCGTAGGGCATTCGGGTGTCCCAGGGGACATTCAGAAACACGAAAATCGCGATCCCTAGGCAAGCAACGAATCCGATCACACAAAGAGCGGTCTTGAAGCCAACGGCCTTCTTCCCCAATCGGAGGTCTCCCTTGGTGAGTTCGCCCAACCAATGATCCTTTCCGACGCCTGACCCCACATCATCATCATCCGCCAAGGTTTCGTTCCATTCTCTTTGGCCACGAGATTCACGCTCTCGACAATAGCTTCAGCATGAGCTCCACCCTGTGCAGCACCCGCCCACCGGTCCGCTTCCCGTGCGGACGCAGACCCAAGCCGCACCCGGCGGGCCGAAAGCCTCTGACCGGACGACGGCAAACAATGCCTACGCTGGACTCATGGCTGGACACATGGCTGGACTCAAGGCCCCAGGGGAACCGGCGGAGGCTGAACGTGCTGCCCTGCTGAGGGCCGTGAAAGCATTCCACACCTCCGCCTGGTTCACGATCGAGGCCTGCATGGTCTACGTCCTTTATGCCGGTGCCCGCGGCCGCACCGACCGAAGGGTGGGCCTGGCCGCGGGCGTCGTCACCGCCGAAACCTTGGTCTTTGCCGCCAACGGCTTCCGCTGCCCCCTCACCGCCGTGGCAAGGGACCTGGGCGACGAGACGGGCTCAGTCACGGATATTTACCTGCCACCGTGGTTCGCGCGGAATCTCCCGGGTATCCACGTTCCATTGATCCTGGCTGCCGTGCTGCTGCACTGGCGGAACTACCGTGCCGGGGGAACACCACTTGGCACCTCGGCCCCAGCACGCTGACCGGCACGTCAACGCGCGCCGCTGACCGGCACGGCGCCGAGCGCCGTTGGCGGCGCTAGCGCAGTGGTTGGCCGTTGAGGTCAACGCGGAAGTGCTCGATCACCCTGTTGGTAGCTGTGTCGATGATGATCACCAGCGGCCACGTGTGGCGCCCTTGTGGTCCAACCCACGAATTTGTCCCCCATCATCGTCATTTTTCCGGCTTACTTCTTCCCGAACAGGCCGCCCAGGATTCCGCCGAGCCCGCCGTCGTCATTTTTTCGCTCTACCGGCTGGCTCTCGGGGAGGTCGACGTCGATCACCTCACCGGGGCGCGGCGCGCCGCCGGCGGGCTGGCCCTGAGTCTCCAGCGTTGAATCCCGCGCATCAGGAACCGCGTGAGGAACCGCTGCCGGCGACGACGGCTGGCCGAGGAGCCCGCCCAGCAGATCGCCAAGCCCACCCATCCCGCCGGCACTGCCGGCGCCACCGGCTCCACCGGCTCCGCCCAGGATCCCGCCCAAAATTCCCCCGAGGTCGATGCCGCCCGCGCCGCCGGCCCCGCCCGCGCCGCCGGTTCCGGAGGACTGCCCGCGGCCCCCGAGGACCTTGCTGGCAAGGTAGGACATCACGATCGGGGCCAGGATCGGCAGCAGCTTCTTGATCAGGTCCCCGCCCACGCCGCCGAGTTGCGGCGTTCCGGCGAGCTGGCTGGCGACCTGGTCCTGCTGCCCGCCGAAGACGTGGCTCACGATCTTTTCACCGTCCGCGGTGTCCACCTGCGAGACATCGACCCCGCCCTCCAGCAGCCCGTCCTGGTGCTGGCCGAGCGCTGACTCCAGCGAGGCGGCGCCGTCGGAGGCCTGTGCGTTGTTCTGCATGCCGGCCAGCAGCGTCGGCACGGCAGCTTCCACTGCGGCCTGGGCGGTCTGCCGGTCGGTGCCGAGCATGCCGGCAATCTGCTCTACCGGGATCTGCCGCAGGATGTCGTTGAGTTCGGTCATGGGGTTCTCCTTCAGCCGCAGCTCAGTGCGGGCCTCGCTGGAAGCGGCGCACGCGCGGGCGCCGCCGGACGGGTTGCCCTTGCATCGTAGTCCGGGTGTCCGGAACGCGGAAGGACGCTGCCGGGGCGGGGCGGCGCCCGTCGGAGGCGGGCCGCGTTTGCGGGTAATCTAGGAGAGTTCCGGAGCCGGCAGGATTCTCCGGAGGTGCACACGGCAGGCAGCAAAAGGCGAGGTTGATGGTCCACATCTGGAACGATCCGTCCGAAGTCCCGGCGGACTTCGGTCCTTCCGTCGTTACCTTCGGCAACTTCGACGGTGTACACCGCGGCCACCAGCAGGTGCTTTCGCAGCTCATCCGCATCGCCCGCCTGAACCACGCACGGGCCGTCGCCATCACCTTCGACCCGCATCCGGCGCAGGTCCACCGCCCCGAATCCGCCCCGGAACTGATCATGGGCCTGGAAGACAAGCTGGTCGCGCTCGGCGAACTCGGCCTCGACGCCATCCTCGTCATGAAGTACTCCCTCGAACTGGCCAGCCTCACCCCCGAAGAATTCGTCGCCAGCGTCCTGGTCGGCAGCCTCAAGGCCAGCCATGTCGTGATCGGCCACGACGCCCGGTTCGGCCGCGGCAACTCCGGGGACCTGAACACCATGCAGGAACTCGGCCGGAAGCTCGGCTTCGAGGTCCTGGTCATCAGCGAGTTCGGCTCCGAAGGCTTCCCGCTGCACGGCGATCAGCACGACGGCGGCGGCACGGACCGCCGCTGTTCCTCCACCTGGGTGCGCGAGGCACTGCGCGAGGGCGACGTCGCCACGGCGGCCGCCGTCCTGGGCAGGTCGCACCGGATGCGTGGCGAGGTGGTCCACGGCGCCGCGCGGGGCCGTGACCTCGGCTTCCCGACCGCCAACCTCGCCCCAAACGCCAGCGGCTATATCCCCGCCGACGGCATCTACGCCGGCTGGCTCGTCGACCAGGCCGGTACGCGCTGGCCGGCCGCCATCTCCGTGGGTTCCAATCCCACCTTCGACGGCGTCAGCCGGCAGGTGGAGGCGCACGTGATCGACCGCCCGGAAGAGGCTGTCGAGGACTTCGATCTGTACGACCAGACAGTAGTAGTGGAATTCGTCGCCAGGCTGCGGGGGATGGTGGCGTACCGTGGCCCTGAAGCGTTGGTGGACCAGATGCGCCTGGACGTGGTCCAGGCCCACAACATTCTGTTCGCGCGCTAGACCACAAGGTTAAATCGCCGGACCGAACCGCCGCGCTACACCGCGCGGCTGATCCGCGGTCCGTGCGGGCGGTTTCGCCGGCGGGTCCGCGCAGTGATGCACGCCAATGGGCAAGGAAGGCAATAAACGTGACGATTGAGAAAAACACCAGGGAGCTGGACAAGGATATTGTCCGGGACTTCAGCTCAAAGATGAGCTACGCGTCCTACCTGCAGCTGCCGACGCTCCTGAGCGCCCAGCAGCCGGTCAGCGCCCCGGAGCACCACGACGAGATGCTGTTCATCATCCAGCACCAGACCACGGAACTGTGGCTCAAGCTGGTCCTGCACGAGCTCCGCAGCGCCGCCGCCTGGCTCCGCTCCGACGATCTCGGCTCGGCCCTGAAAGCCATCGCCAGGGTCAAGCACATCCAGAAAACCCTCACCGAGCAGTGGTCCGTGCTGGCCACCCTCACACCCACCGAGTACTCGCAGTTCCGCGGCTTCCTGGGCAACTCCTCCGGATTCCAGTCCAGCCAGTACCGCGCGGTGGAATTCCTGCTCGGCAACAAGAACCGCAAGATGCTGCCGGTCTTCGAATCCGACCCCGAAGCCCACGCGATGCTGCTGGAACTCCTCGAATCCCCAAGCATCTACGACGACTTCCTCGCCTACCTCAAGCGCCAGGGTTTCGACGTTCCCGTCTCGCTGCTGGAGCGGGACGTCACCCAGGCGCATGAATTCTGCGCCGAGCTGGTCCCGGTCTTCAAATACATCTACGAGAACGCCGCGGACAACTGGGGCGCCTACGAGGCCTGTGAGGAACTCGTGGACCTCGAGGACAACTTCCAGCTCTGGCGCTTCCGGCACCTGCGCACGGTGCAGCGCACCATCGGCATGAAGTCCGGCACCGGCGGCTCCAGCGGCGCCGCTTTCCTGCAGAAGGCCCTGGAACTGACCTTCTTCCCGGAGCTCTTCGCCGTCCGGACGGAGATCGGCCAGTGAGCGCCCTTCAGCCGGAAACGGCGGGGCCCGCGGCACAGGCCACCGCCGGCAACGACACAGCCCTGCTGCAGCGCGCCCGCGATCTGGACGCCGCCGACCCGCTGGCCGCCTACCGCGATCACTTCATCGGCGCCGACACGGCGCTGTCGTACCTGGATGGCAACTCCCTGGGCCGCCCGCTCAAGCGCACCGTCACGGACATCAGCAGCTTTATCCAGGACAGCTGGGGCCGCCGGCTGATCCGCGGCTGGGACGAGGAATGGCTGGAACTGCCGCAGGCCATCGGCGACCAGCTCGGCAGGGCCGTCCTCGGCGCCGCTCCGGGGCAGACCATCATCGCCGACTCCACCACGGTGGTCCTGTACAAGCTGATCCGGGCCGCGCTGGCCGCCGTGACGGACCCCGCCCGCACCGAAATCGTACTGGACACGGACAATTTCCCCACCGACCGCTACCTCGTCGAGGGCATCGCCCGCGAGGAGGGCCTGACGCTGCGCTGGATCGACGCCGATCCTTCCTCGGGCGTGACCGTCGAACAGGTGCGCGCCGCCACCGGGCCCGCCACCGCCGTCGTGGTCCTGAGCCAGATCGCCTACCGCTCCGGATTCCTCGCGGACCTGCCCGGCATCACCGCGGCCGTGCACGACGCCGGCGCGCTGGTGGTGTGGGACCTGTGCCATTCCGCCGGCTCGGTGGAGATCGCCCTGGACACCGCCGACGTCGACTTCGCCGCAGGCTGCACGTACAAGTACCTCAACGGGGGACCGGGCTCGCCCGCCTTCGCCTACGTCAACGCCCGGCACCTGCCGGGACTGCAGCAGCCGATCTGGGGCTGGATGGGCCGCAAGGACGCCTTCGAAATGGGTCCCGGCTATGAGGCCGCGGCGGGAATCCGCGGATTCCTCAGCGGCACTCCGGCGATCTTCGGGATGCTCGCCATGCGCGGCACTCTGGACCTGCTGGAGGAAGCGGGCATGGCCGCCGTCCGGGCGAAGTCCCGGCTGCTGACCGCGTTCGCCGTCGAACTCCACGACGCCTGGCTCGCCCCGGCGGGCGTGGAACTCTCGACGCCGCGGGACCCGGAATTGCGCGGCAGCCACATCACGGTCGACCACCCGGCGTTCCGGGAAATGACTGCGGCGCTCTGGGAGCAGGATGTCATTCCGGATTTCCGGGCACCGCACGGCATCCGGATCGGGCTGTCCCCGCTGAGCACGTCCTTCGAGGAGCTGTACCGCGGGGTCGCCGCCATCCGCGAACGGCTGGCGCAGGGCCCGTCCGGGCAGCAGGACCGGCCGTTTCGACAAGATTAGCGGCGTGCCGGTAAACTAAACGTTGGATCCGGCTGCAGTCCGTGGCGGCTGGCTCTTGTTGTGTACGGGCAACCCTCCCTTCGGAGGGGAATTCCCGGCGCAGCACCCCCGGCAGTGAGTTACTGATTCGGGCCTCACGGCACATCTCTAGGAGTTATCGTGGCACTTGAAGCCGCTGTAAAGCAGTCCATCATCAAGGATTTCGCAACGTCCGAGGGCGACACCGGTTCGCCGGAGGTCCAGGTTGCGGTCCTGACTCAGCGGATCAAGGATCTCACTGAGCACATGAAGGTGCACAAGCACGATTACCACACCCAGCGCGGTCTGCTGGCCATGGTTGGTCGTCGCAAGCGCATGCTGACCTACCTCAAGAACACTGACATCACCCGCTACCGTGCGCTCATCGAGCGTCTCGGCCTGCGCCGCTAGTCAGCTTTAAGGGGCGGCCCCTTCCGTGACGGAAAGGGCCGCCTTCTTCACAGAAAAACTCAACAGGAGGATCAACCGCATCACGCATTCGCGGTCTTCGGTAGTGATCTCCGGGAACGGCTTCAAGGGATGAAGCCTGAGCCCGTGGGTCTCGATCGATGACCGGGTGCAGTGCAGGCCAGCCGACAGATGCTGGACTGGGTTGATGCGGCTGGACTCCGTGAACCATGAAACGGAGGTGACTCTCTATGGAGGGTCCCGAAATCCAGTTCTCAGAAGCAGTCATTGATAATGGCCGCTTCGGCAAGCGTGTAATCCGCTTTGAAACCGGCCGCCTTGCCAAGCAGGCAGCCGGCGCAGCGATGGTCTACATCGACGAAGAGACCGCGCTGCTGTCCGCCACCACCGCCGGCAAGCACCCGCGTGAAGGTTTCGACTTCTTCCCGCTGACCGTCGACGTCGAAGAGCGTATGTACGCCGCCGGCCGCATCCCGGGCTCGTTCTTCCGCCGCGAAGGCCGTCCCTCCACGGAAGCCATCCTGGCCTGCCGCCTGATGGACCGCCCGCTGCGCCCCGCCTTCGTCAAGGGCCTGCGCAACGAGGTCCAGATCGTCGTCACCGTGCTGTCGATCAACCCGGACGAGCTCTACGACGTGGTCGCGATCAACGCGTCCTCGATGTCCACCCAGCTCTCCGGCCTGCCGTTCTCTGGCCCGATCGGCGGCGTCCGCGTTGCCCTCGTCCAGGACGAGCACGGCCCGCAGTGGGTTGCGTTCCCGAAGCACTCCCAGCTCGAGAACGCCGTCTTCAACATGGTCGTTGCCGGCCGCGTCAAGAACGATGACGTCGCCATCATGATGGTTGAAGCCGAAGCCACCGACAACTCCTGGAACCTCATCAAGGAACAGGGCGCCACCGCCCCGACCGAAGAGGTTGTCTCCGAGGGCCTCGAGGCTGCCAAGCCGTTCATCAAGGCCCTTTGCGAAGCACAGTCCGACCTGGCAGCCCGCGCCGCCAAGCCGACCGTCGAGTTCCCGGTCTTCCTGGACTACCAGGACGACGTCTACGCCGCCGTTGAGTCCGCTGCCGCCGAGAAGCTGGCCGCTGTCTTCCAGATCGCCGACAAGCAGGAGCGCGACACCGCCTCCGACGAGCTCAAGGATGAGGTGACCTCTTCCCTCGCCGGCCAGTTCGAAGGCCGTGAGAAGGAGCTGTCCGCAGCCTTCCGCTCCGTCACCAAGCACGTTGTGCGCCAGCGCATCCTCACGGACCAGATCCGCATCGACGGCCGCGGCCTGACGGACATCCGCCAGCTCACCGCCGAGGTTGAGGTCCTGCCCCGCGTCCACGGCTCGGCCATCTTCGAACGCGGCGAGACCCAGATCATGGGTGTCACCACGCTGAACATGCTCAAGATGGAACAGCAGATCGACTCGCTGTCTCCCGTGACGCGCAAGCGCTACATGCACAACTACAACTTCCCGCCGTACTCCACCGGCGAGACCGGCCGCGTCGGGTCCCCGAAGCGCCGCGAAATCGGCCACGGCGCCCTCGCAGAGCGCGCCATCATGCCGGTGCTGCCGTCCCGCGAGGAATTCCCGTACGCGATCCGCCAGGTGTCTGAGGCTCTCAGCTCCAACGGGTCGACGTCGATGGGTTCCGTCTGCGCCTCCACGCTGTCCCTGCTCAACGCAGGTGTGCCGCTGAAGGCCGCTGTTGCCGGTATCGCCATGGGCCTGGTCTCCGACCAGGTCGACGGCCAGACCCGCTACGCCGCCCTGACCGATATCCTCGGCGCCGAAGATGCCTTCGGTGACATGGACTTCAAGGTCGCCGGTACCGCCGAGTTCGTCACGGCCATCCAGCTGGACACGAAGCTCGACGGCATCCCGGCTTCCGTCCTGGCAGCAGCCCTGAAGCAGGCCCGCGAAGCCCGCCTGCACATCCTGGACGTCCTGAACTCCGCGATCGACACCCCGGACGAGCTCTCCGAGTTCGCTCCGCGCGTCATCGCGGTCAAGATCCCGGTAGACAAGATCGGCGAGGTCATCGGCCCGAAGGGCAAGATGATCAACCAGATCCAGGAAGACACCGGAGCCGACATCTCGATCGAGGACGACGGAACTGTCTACATCGGCGCCACGAACGGCCCGTCTGCCGACGCAGCACGGTCCGCGATCAACGCCATCGCCAACCCGCAGATCCCGGAAATCGGCGAGCGCTACCTGGGCACGGTCGTCAAGACCACGACCTTCGGCGCCTTCGTTTCCCTGACTCCGGGCAAGGACGGCCTCCTGCACATCTCCGAGCTGCGCAAGATTGCCGGCGGCAAGCGCGTGGACAACGTCGATGACGTCGTCTCCGTCGGCCAGAAGATCCAGGTGGAAATCACCAAGATCGATGACCGCGGCAAGCTCTCCCTGTCACCCGTTGTGGCTGGCGAGGCTGGCTCCGAGGACGCCGACAACGCTGAGGTCTCCCTGGAGTCCGCAGAGTAGTCTGAGCTGAATCAAGGGGCGGGGCCGGTGGATCATCCACCGGCCCCGCCGCCGTTAACGGCGGCGGCGGTGCCGGCCGCCGCCGCCGATGGCTCCCCGGTGCCGCGGCCGGACCGTCGGGGCGGTGTGCCGCTGGTACGATTGCAGGCAGATTTGGCACGTGTTTACTGAAAGGCCTTAATGACTGTCGTCCCCCTGCCGCTTGAGCAGAACCAGCACGCTGACACCCTGATCCACGGCGCCGACGGCGGTTCCGAGGTGCGCCGTTCGGTCCTGCCCGGCGGCGTCCGCGTGCTCACCGAAGCGATGCCGGGCCAGCGCTCGGCCACCATCGGTTTCTGGGTCGGCGTCGGCTCCCGCGACGAAGCCCCCGGGCAGCACGGCTCCACCCACTTCCTGGAGCACCTGCTGTTCAAAGGCACCAAGCGGCGCACCGCGCTCGAGATCGCCTCGGCCTTCGACGAAGTCGGCGGCGAATCCAACGCCGCCACGGCGAAGGAAAGCACCTGCTACTTCGCCCGGGTGCTGGACACCGACCTCCCCATGGCCATCGACGTCATCGCCGACATGATCACCGGTGCCGTGCTGGACCCGCAGGAGATGGAGCAGGAACGCGACGTCATCCTCGAGGAGATCGCGATGGACAGCGACGACCCCACCGACGTCGCCCACGAACACTTCGTCGCCGCCGTGCTGGGCACCCACCCGCTGGGCCGGCCGATCGGCGGCACCCCGGACGCCATCCGGGCCGTCGCACGCGACTCCGTCTGGGATCACTACCACCGCTACTACCGCCCGGACGAGCTCGTCATCACCGCCGCCGGGGGACTGGACCACGACGTCGTCTGCGGCCTCGTCGTCGACGCCCTACACTCCGCCGGCTGGAGCCTTGAACCCGACGCAGCCCCCGTGCAGCGCCGCTCCACCGACCGTGCCGCCATCACCGGCACCGCAGGCCTGCACGTCGTCAAGCGCCCGGTGGAGCAGGCCAACATCATCATGGGCTGCCCCACAATCGTCGCCACCGACGACCGCCGCTTCGTCATGAGCGTGCTCAACGCCGTACTCGGCGGCGGCATGTCCTCCCGGCTGTTCCAGGAGGTCCGCGAGAAGCGCGGTCTGGTGTACTCGACCTACTCCTTCGCCTCCTCCTACGCCGACGCCGGCTACTTCGGCATGTATGCCGGCTGCACGCCGTCGAAGGTCCGGCAGGTACTTGACCTGCTCGGCGCCGAACTTGACAACCTGGCCGGGGGCGGCATTTCCGAAGAGGAACTCCGCAAGGCTGTCGGGCAGCTGTGCGGCGGAATCGTGCTGGCCCTGGAGGACACGGGTTCCCGGATGTCCCGGCTGGGCCGGGCCGAACTTGTCTCCGGTGAATACCAGGACATCGACGAGACCCTGCGCCAGATCAAGGCCGTCACCGCCGCCGAAGTCCAGGAGCTCGCCCGCGAACTCGCCGCGGCCCCGCGGACCGTCACGGTGGTGGGTCCCTTCGAGGAAACCGAGACCTTCGGACTCTGAGGACCGGCCCCCGCGGGCCGCTGAACGGGCCCCGCAGACCGCTGCATGGGCCCCGCAGGCCGCTGAGCTGGGCCTGCATGGGCCCGGGGGCGTGTCCGCACCTAGACAGGGCAGGCGGCACCGCGTGATGATGGGGACGGGTCCCTCGGGCGGACCCCCACCTGGAAGGAAATCATGGACCGGCCGCTGCCAGGCAGTGCACACGAGGCGCTCGAGGCGTTCCTCGGGCATTGGACCGGCACCACGCGATGGGAGGCCACGCAGTGGGGGCCGGAGCGTGCTGCCGCCGTCGAACTGACGTTCGCCCGCGCCGCCGCCGGACTGGCCGTCACCCACAGCTACCGGCACACGGAAGCCGACGGCACCCGCTTTGAGGGCCACGGAGTGTTCACCACGGACCCGGACCGCCCCGACACCCTCTGGTACCACGTCAACAGCATGGGGCTGCCCCCGGAAGCGCCCGCGCGCGCGAGCTGGCAGGAGGGCACCCTCACCATGGAACGGCGCAGCGAGCGCGGCACATCGCGGCACACTTTCCGGGTCGACGACGGCGTGCTGACGCACACGGCCGGACTCCGGCTGGGTTCCGCGAACGAATTCACGCCGTTTATGACCACGGTCTGCCGGCGCGTGGCCCGGGACACCGCCGTCCCCGCCTGAGCCTGCCCGCTGACCGCCGGACGCTCGTTCACGTGATCCGAGGTGGCGCCGGATCCATGGGCTGCCACACGTCGCGCCCCAAAACGTTGCCATAACGTTGCAAAGCCGCCCTTGAAATCCGTTGACACCCTGTGAGGCACATCATAGATTTGCCGTAATCTGAATCACCTTTCAGGTTCAGCGCAGTTCCAGTCAACTCTCCTGCTCAGATCTCCTGCTCAGCTTCCGCGGGAGTTTCAACGAAAGGCATCCCGTGAAGGATACAAAGAAGTTCCTGATGGCCGCCGTTATGGCCACCGGGCTCGCCCTCAGCGCCTGTGCCCCCACTGCCGGCACCGCAGCGCCGGCCGAGTCGGGCAGCACCACGGCCGCCGAGCCGGTCGATGTCGGCATCATCTACTCCAAGACCGGACCGCTGGCGGCGTACGGCGCCACTTACTACGAGGGCCTGCAGGCGGGCATCGATCACGCGACCGGCGGGACCGGCGCCGTCAACGGGGCCAAGATCAACCTCACCTACGCCGACGACGGCGGGGATCCGGACAAGGCCGTGACGGCCGCCAAAGACATGATCGGCAAGGGCTACAAGATCATCGGCGGCACGGTCAGCTCCGGCATCGCGCTCAAGCTGGCGGAACAGGCCGCGCAGAACAAGGTCCTCTACATCTCCGGACCGGCCGCCACTGACGCGATCCAGGGCATCAACAAGTACACGTTCCGTTCGGGCCGCCAGAGCCTGCAGGACGTCGCCACCGCCGGTTCGTTCATCGACACCAACGGCAAGAAGGTCGCCGTCTTCGCGCAGGACAATGCCTTCGGCCAGGGCAACGTCGCCGCCGTCAAGGCGGTCCTCGGAGCCAAGGGCGCCACCGTGGAAGCCGTCCTGGTGCCGGACGGACAGGAGCTCACCCCCTTTGCCCGCCAGCTCATCGACGCGAAGCCGGACATGATCTTCGTGGCGTGGGCCGGGGCCACGTCCGGCACCATGTGGCAGACCCTGAGCCAGCAGGGCGCCTTTGACGCCGCCCCGGTCGTCACCGGGCTCGGCGACGCCGCCACCTTCGGCGCCTACGGTGTGGCGACCTCCAAGATCAGCTTCCTGAACCACTACTTCCCGGGCGCCGCGGGCAACGAGGTGGAGAAGAAGATGATCGCCGCGGTCGAGAAGGCCGGCAAGAAGGCGGACCTTTTCACCCCCGACGGCTTCGTGGCGGGCCAGATGATCGTCCAGGCCATCAAGGAAGGCGGCGCGGACCCCGACGCCATGGTCAAGGCGCTCGAGGGCTTCAGCTTCGACGGCCCGAAGGGCAAGGAAACCGTCCGCGCCTCGGACCACGCCCTGGTCCAGGACATGTACCAGGTCAAGCTCGTCCAGACGGGCGGCAGCTGGGCTCCCGAGCTCATCAAGGTGGTTGAGGGCGACACCGTCGCCCCGCCGGAAAAGAAGTAGCCCTGCGCGGCGCTGTGCCGGACAGGTCCACAAGACAGCCGCACAGCGCCGCGCACCACCCGCACGCTCCCAGCGAGAGACAAAGGATCCGAATGAATTCCCCAGCCCTGCCCGCCCTTGCGGTGGACGGCCTCGGTCTGCAGATCGGCGGCGCCCGCATCCTCCAGGAGGTGAGCTTCGCGGTCGGCACCGGCGAAATGATCGGCGTCATCGGCCCCAACGGTGCCGGCAAGACCACCTTGTTCAACCTGATTTCCGGCGTGATGCGGCCCACCACGGGCAGCATCACGCTGAACGGCAGGGAGATCACGTCCGCGCCGGTCCACCGCATTGCCAAGGCAGGGCTGGGACGGACCTTCCAGACATCCAACCTGTTTCCCCGGCTCAGCGTGCTGGAAAATGTCCGGCTCGCCGCCCAGGCGAAACTCGGCGGCAGCTTCAGCATCCTGCGCTTCCCCTCCGCCTCCGACGAGGCCACCCGGATTGCCCGCGGCACCATTGCGGAGGTCGGGCTCACCGGACAACTCACGACGGCGGCGGGGGACCTCTCCCACGGCGAGAAGCGCAAGGTGGAAATTGCCGTCCTGCTGGCGACCGATCCCGCCGTCGTCCTCCTCGACGAGCCCATGGCCGGGGTGGCGTCGGGGGACGTCCCGTCCCTCACCGCGATCATCCGGGGAATGCACCGGGACCGCGGCTGCACCGTGATGATGGTGGAGCACCACATGGACGTGGTCCTGGGCCTCGTGGACCGGGTGGCCGTGATGCACCACGGCAGCCTGCTCGCCCTGGACAGCCCGGAGGCCGTGATGTCGGACCCGACCGTACAGAGTGCCTACCTTGGAGAACCCGTATGACCGCCTCAGCGGACGCCCGACCCATCCTCAGGATTGAGGGCCTCAACGCCCATATCGCCGGACAGCAGGTCGTGGAGGACGTCTCCTTTACCGTCCCGGCCACCGGCATCACCGCGCTGCTGGGCCGCAACGGCGTCGGAAAGACCAGCACCATCAAGGCCATCATCGGCCTGATCGACCGCGCCGGAGCCGTGGAGCTCGGCGGCGTGCGGATCGAGAAGGAGCCGACGTTCAAGATCATCCGCAGCGGCGTGGGCTACGTCCCCGAGGACCGCGAAGTGTTCTCCAAGCTCACCGTGGCGGAAAACCTCCGGCTCGCCGAACGCGACGACGCACCCCGGCGCCAGCTCGTCGAGGAACTCTTCCCGGACTTGCTGGCCCGGTCCGCCCAGATGGCCGGGACCCTCTCCGGCGGCCAGCAGCAGATGGTCTCGCTGGCCCGCGCGCTGCTGAACACGAACAAGATCCTGCTCGTCGACGAACCGACCAAGGGCCTGGCCCCTAAAATCGTCGCCGAGGTCGCCGAGACCCTCGCCGAAGCAGCGAAGACCGTCCCCATCCTGTTGGTCGAGCAGAACCTGCACGTTGTGCGCCAGCTCGCCGAGGGCGCCGTCGTCCTCTCCGGCGGCCGGGTGGTCCACACCGGCAGCGCCCTGGAATTCCTCGACGACGCCGAGCTGACCCAGCGGCTGCTGGGTGTCTCCGCCGACGGCCCCGCCCGGGAAAACTCAGCCCGGGAAAACACATCCCGGGAAAGCCCCGCACGGGAAAACTCAGCTCAGGAACACCCCGCCCGGGCAAACTCAGGGAAAGGCGCCGCCCTGTGAGCACCGTCGTCCTCCTCCTTTTTACCGGCCTGGGCCTTGGCGCCCTGTACTTCCTCGTGGCCGCCGGACTGTCCCTGATCTACGGGCTGATGGGTGTGCTGAACTTCGCGCACGGCGCGTTCCTGACCCTCGGAGCCTTCGCCGGCTGGGAGGTCGCCCGCCGCGCCGGCTCGGACGACTGGGGGACGTTCCTGCTCTCCCTGCTGGTCGGAGCCGCGGCAGGGGCCGCCTTTGCCGCCTTCACCGAGTTCGTGCTGATCCGCCGGCTGTACCAGCGGCACATCGAGCAGCTCCTCATCACCCTGGGCCTCTCGCTCGCCGCGGTGGCCCTCTTCGACGGTATCTGGGGCACTGACCCGGTGTTCATCCAGGGACCCGCCTGGTTCAAGGACACCACCGAGATCCTAGGCGCCCGCGTTCCCAACGACCGGTTTGTCTGCATCATCGCCGCCGTTCTGGTGCTGCTCGCCATGGTCTTCTTCCTGAAGAACACCCGCTACGGGATGATCATCCGGGCGGGCGTCGAGAACCGCTCCATGGTGACGGCCCTCGGCATCGACGTCCGGAAGGCCTTCACCCTCGTCTTCACAATCGGCGGGGCCGCCGCGGGCCTCGGCGGGGTCCTGGCCTCGCACTACTTCGGCTACGTCTCGCCGATGCTGGGCGGTTCGCTGCTGATCTTCGCCTTCATCGTGACCGTGATCGGCGGACTGGGCTCGCTGACCGGCGCGGCCATTGCCGCCGTCGCGGTCGCCGTCCTGCAACAGTTCGCCAACTTCTACCTCGGCGGCACCGGCGACTTCGTCGTTGTGCTGGCCCTGGCGCTCGTGCTGCTGTTCCGTCCCTCCGGCCTGCTCGGGAGAACCTCATGACCACCGATACCGACGCCGCGGATACCAACGGCACCGCCGCCCCCGGCATGGGCAGCGCCAACAACACGGCCGCCAAGAGCACGTCCGGGAACCCCGCAGGGCCCCGCGGGACAGCGGCTGCCGCCGGCACCACGCCGCCGGGCCGGCCGCGCCTGACCCGCCGGGCGGTCACCGGCGCCGCCGCCGGGCTCGCCGGAATCGTGCTCCTGATCCTGCTGCCGCTGCTCAACCTGTCCCTGCCCGGGGTGCTGCCCGGACCCACCTACACCCCGGGCTCCCTGCAGCTGCTGGCCATGTGCATGCTGATGGCCGCCGCGGCCCTGACCTACCACCTGCTGCTCGGCGTCGCCGGCCTGCTCTCCTTCGGCCATGCCCTGTACTTCGGCGCCGGCGTCTACGGGCTGGCGATCATCCTGCAGAACCTGGACATCCCGCTGCTGCCCGCGATGGGCCTGACCCTGCTGGTCGTGATCGTGCTGGCCCACGTGGTGGGCAGCATCAGCCTCCGGGTCAGCGGCATCCCCTTCGCCATGGTGACGCTCGCGTTCGCCCAGGCCGGCTCGGTGATCGTGGGGCGCAACCCGGACGGCACCACCGGGGGAGACGAAGGCCTGACGCTGCGCACGGACAACCTGCCCGACTTCCTCGTCGGGGTGGTCAATACCCGCAACCTTTACTGGCTGGCCCTGGCGGTGCTCGTGGTCGTCTTCATCGTGGTCACCTGGGTGCAGTCCTCCCGTGCCGGCCACCTCGCCGCCGCGGTCCGCGAGAACGAACTCCGCGTCCGCGTCCTGGGCCTGCAGCCGTACCTCGTGAAGCTGCTGATCTTCGTGGTCTCCGCCGTCCTGGTCAGCATCATCGGCATGGTGTTCCTGCTCCTGCAGAGCGGGGCCGTCCCGCGGGCCATCTCCGCCGACCTGACCATCACCCTGCTCGTTATGGTGGTCCTGGGCGGTGTCGGCTCCCGCTGGGGCGCCGTGATCGGCGGCGTCTTCTACACCATCCTGGACCAGCGCCTCACGACCCTCGCGAACTCCGACGCGATCGATGCGCTGCCGGACATCCTGCGGATACCGTTGTCGGAACCCCTGTTCATCCTGGGCACCCTGTTCATCCTCGTGGTGCTCTTCCTGCCGGGCGGCCTGACGGGCGCCGCGCAGCGGCTCGCGCAGCGCCGCAACCGGCGGGTCCGGGCCACCGGAGATGACAGCACCGGGAACGACAGCACCGCGACGTCCCGCGAGATCCTGGAGGAATCGGCATGACACCCGCTGACGGACTGCACACGCTGGGCCGCTGGACCACCGACCGCAGCCTCGCCACCCCGCATCGGATCGCCGTCGACGACCGGGGCTGCACGCTGAGCTACGGCGAGCTGGAACGCCGGGCAGCCGGCCTCGCCGCCGGCCTGGCGGCTGCCGGCTACGTGACGGGGGACCGGATCGCGACCCTGACCGGCAACAGCTCGGACCACGTGGTGGTGTTCTTCGCCTGCGCCAAGGCGGGGCTGGTCCTCGTCCCGCTGTCCTGGCGGCTCTCGCCCCGGGAACTCGCCGCGCAGCTGGAGCTTGCCGACCCGCAGCTGCTGCTCGTGGAGGACGAGCTGGATTCCCTCGCCGCGGGCGCCTGCACGCTGCTGGCGCACCGGCCCCGGACCGCCGCGCTGGGCCCGGGCGGCATCGAAAAGTCCGTGCCCCCGCCGTCCCGGGTGCTGGCCGCCGCGGTGCCCGCTGCGGGCGCCGCAGGGGTGGACGCCCGCGGGCCAGACGTGCGCCGGCCCGAGGTGCGCCGGCCCGACGTGCACCGGCTCGAAGCGCCGCGGGAAGTGCGCGACGACGACCCCCTGCTGATGATCTTCACCTCCGGCACCGAGGGGGCCAGCAAAGCCGCCGTGCTGACCCACGCCAACTGCTTCTGGACCAACCTCTCGCTGTCCCGGACGTTGGACCTGGGCAGCACCGACGTAGTGCTGGCCGTGCTGCCGCAATTCCACGTCGGCGGCTGGAACATCCAGCCGCTGCTGGCCTGGTGGACCGGCGCCACCGTCGTGCTGGAACGCGGCTTCGAGCCCGGGCGGGTCCTGCAGCTGATCGCGGAGCGCCGGGTCACCATGCTGATGGGCGTCCCCACCCAGTACCTGATGCTCGCCGAACACCCCGATTTCGCCACCGCAGAACTCGGCAGCCTCCGCCACGCCGTGGTGGGCGGGGCGCCCATGCCGGCGCCCCTGCTGCGGATCTGGCACCGCAGGGGAGTGGCGTTGAGCCAGGGCTACGGGCTGACCGAGGCCTCGCCCAATGTGCTCTGCCTGGCCAACGAGGATGCCGCCCGGATGGTGGGGTACTCGGGCAAACCGTACCCGCATGTGGCCGTCGCGGTCGCCGACCCGGTGACCGGGGACATCCTGGACGGTGCCGCCTCCGGGGAACTGCTGGTGGGCGGCCCGGGGGTCTTCGCCGGCTACTTCCGCGACCCCGTCGCGACGGCCGCCGTCCTGGCCGGGGACTGGCTGCGCACCGGCGACCTGGTGGAGCGCGACGCCGACGGCTACATCAAAGTCGTGGACCGGCTCAAGGACATCTACATCTCCGGCGGCGAAAACGTCGCCCCCGCCGAGGTCGAGGCGGCGCTGCTGGCCCATCCGGCGGTGGCGCAGGCCGCCGTCGTCGGCGTGGAGGACGAGCGCTGGGGCGAAACCGGCGTGGCTTTTGTGGTGATCCGCCCCGGCATGGCCACGGATGAACAGGAACTCCTCGAGCACTGCGCGGCCCGTCTGGCGGGGTTCAAGGTTCCCGGACGGATCGAGACCGTCGGGGCGCTGCCGCGCACGGCGCTGAACAAGGTGCTGCGCGGCCGGTTGCGGCAGCAGCTGGACGGGCGCAGGCGAGCGGGACGACCCGACGGCAAGGACGCGGCCCTGCCCGCGGACGGGGGCCGGCGGTGAGCGCCGCGCCGCGCACCGCCCGTGGCACCCGTACCCGGGCCAAGCTGCTGCAGGCCGCCGAGACGGTGTTCGCCTCGGTGGGCTACCACGAGGCCTCCATCGTGAAAATCACCGAGGAGGCCGGCGTCGGCCTCGGCACCTTCTACCTGTACTTCGAAGGCAAGCAGGCCATTTTCGATGAGGTGGTCGAGGACCTGAACCGGCGGGTCCGTCACGCCATGGCGGAAGCCGCCCGCGCTGCCGGCACCCGGCTCGAGGCCGAACGTGCCGGGTTCCGGGCCTTCTTCAAGTTCACCGCGGAACACCCCGCGCTCTACCGGATCATCCGGCAGGCCGAGTTCGTCTCGCCCGGGGCCCTGCGGCTGCACTACACCCGGATCGTCAACGGCTACATCGAGGGGCTCAAAGCCGCGCAGCTCAGCGGGGAAGTCCGGGACATGGATCCCACCGTCGCGGCCTGGGCCCTGATGGGCATCGGCGAGCTGATCGGCATGCGCTGGGTGCTGTGGGATGAGGAAGGTGCCGTACCCGCTCAGGGTGCCCGGCCGGACGTCCCGGAGGAAGTCTTTGAGGAAATGATGCAGTTCATCGAACGCGCGCTCGCCCCGAGCCCGGGCGCCGGCCCCGCCCCGACCCTGGAAGGGAAAGCCCCATGAATAATCCAGCCAGCGCCTCCAGTTACCGGACCACCAAGATCCGGGTCCGTGGCGGCACCCTGCACACCGCCCTCTGGGGTCCCGAGGACCCGGCCGCGCCGACCATCCTCGCCGTGCACGGGGTAACGGCGTCGCACAAGGCCTGGCCGGCGCTGGCCGAGGCCCTGCCGGACGTCCGGATCATCGCTCCTGACCTGCGGGGCCGGGGCCGCAGCAACGCGCTGCCCGCGCCGTACGGCATGCCCTCGCACGCCGAGGACCTCGCTGCCGTGCTGGATGCGCTCAGCAGCGGGCCGGTGGTCGTGGTGGGCCATTCGATGGGCGCCTTCGCCTCCGTCGTGCTCGCGAACCTGTTCCCGGAGCGTGTGCGGTCCCTCGTGCTGGTCGACGGCGGACTGCCGCTGCAGGTGCCGGCCGAACTCAGCGACGAGCAGGTCATCGCCACCGTGCTGGGGCCGGCAGCCGAGCGGCTGAACGCCACGTTCCCCAGCCGGCAGGCCTACCGCAGCTACTGGAAGCAGCACCCGGCCTTCAGCGCGGACTGGGGTCCGCTGGTGGAGGAGTACGTCGACTACGACCTCACCGGCGAGGAACCCGCGCTCCGGCCGGCCACCCGGTACCAGGCGATGGCTGACGACACCGCCGAACTGCACCGCGGCCCCTCACTCCTGAAAGCCCTGGATGAGCTCGCGGTGGAGACGCTGGTGCTGCGGGCGCCCCGCGGCCTGCTGGACGAACCCGGCGGCTTGTACGGGCCCGGCTACCTGGACACCTGGGCGGAGAAACTGCCGGCCCTGATCGTCCGGGAGATTCCGGACGTCAACCACTACACGATCATCATGGGCGCTACCGGCGCTGCCGCCGTCGCGGACACCGTGCGGGAGGCGCTGGCGGTGGCGGAGTTGCCGCAATTCAGCGGCGGTCAGCCGCCCGCCGGTGTGTCAGGCGGCTGACTCCAGGATCCGGGTCTTCGGGGCGCCCCGGAGCGCGGGGGCCGCGGCGGAGGAATTCCAGACCTTCGCGTGAAGGTTCGCGAGGAGCGCCTCGGCCTGGTCCCGGCGCTCGAAATCGAGTTCGACCACCACGTAGTGCGGATCTTCCACCGGGCGGCTGATCCGGTGCGCGGTGACGCCCGACGCCGCACGATTCACCGGATCGCGGTCGAACGCTGACTTCCACAGGCCAAAATCCGTGATTTCGTGCTCTATCTGCAGGGTGTACATCGCACTCAGTCCTTCCGTTAACTGTGACCTGTCTGCTCCCGGCCGGGTCCCCGTCTGCAGGGATATTCCACGGTAGGCGCCGTCGGGCCGCGGGCGGTATCCCAGAAATCTGGTGGGGGGCATACTGAATTCATGACCACCAGCTGGGCGCTGAGCCGGAGTCTGGAACGCATCGGACAACTCTGCCGGGACGTGCTCGACGACAGGGGACTGCGTCGGGCGGTGCTGGCCGAGCTGGGCCGGATGGTGCCGTTCAGCGCCTTTGCCTGGCCGTTGTCGGATCCCGGATCGGCCACCGGCACCTCCCCGATGGCCCGTATTCCCTGTCCGGAAGAGCTGCCGGAGCTGATCCGGCTCAAGTATCTGACGCCCCAGTGCCGCTGGACGGCCCTGATGGGACAGCTCCGGCCGGCCACGACCCTGCTGATGGCCACCGGCGGCCGTCCGGAGCGCAGCCCGCTGTGGAACGGGCTGCTGGTCCGCTACGGGGTGACCGACGTGCTGTCCACGGTCTTCGCGGACAAACATGGCTGCTGGGGTTGGCTGGACCTGTGGCGGTCAGCGGAGGACGGCACCTTCTCGGAGCCGGAGACCGACTATCTCGCCACCGCGGCGCCGCTGCTGGCTGCCGGCCTCCGCCGGAGCCGGGCGGCACAGTGCCGGCGGGACGCGGAAGGGAGCGGCCCCGCGTGGCAGGCCGTGCGGAAGCCCCTGCCGCCGCAGGCGGTGCTGACCCTGGACGAGGGCCTGGCCGTCGTGGGACAGACGGCCTCGGCGAGCGACTGGCTGGGGCTGCTGCAGCGCGGGCCCCGGCCGTATGAGGGCATTCCGGCGGAGGTGCTCAATGTCGCCGCCCAGCTGCTGGCACGGGAAGCCGGGGTGGACTCCCACCCGGCCACGTCGCGTGTCCCCGTGGGCTTCGGCGCCTGGGCGCTGCTGCGTTCCACCCGGATGGACGCCGGCCGGCCGGCGGCATCCCCTCCGCTCGCGGTGACCATCCAGGAATGCCCGGCGGCGGACCGGCTGGAAGTGTTCGCCCGTTGCTTTGCCCTGACCCCGCAGCAGCACCGGCTCCTGGGCCTCGCCGCCGCCGGACTCAACACGGCGGAACTGGCAGCGTCCCTGCGGATCCGCCCCTACACCGTGCAGGACCAGTTCAAGCCCATCTTTGCCGCCTGCGGGGTCCGGAGCCGGGGGGCGTTGCTGGGCCTGGCTCTCGGCACCGCGGCGGTGCCGGCGGATGCCGGCGCGGCGCCCGGGGTATCGTGACCCGGCCTGTCGTGAACCGGACATGCCGTGACCGCCACCGTGGTGGAGGCTCCGGTTGCGAAGGGCCCGGTTGGCCGCGTCGCTAGCCGCCGGCGAACGGCGGCAGGACGTCGACGACGTCGTCCGGCCTCAGCGCCGCCGCACGGTTCCGCACCGCCACCTCGTTGAGCAGGAAGCTGCTCCGGGACAGCAGGCGCGCCAGCGGCGGTGTTCCGGCCGGGGGCTCCGGGCGCTCGACCGCGAGGATCTCCTCCAGCAGCGACGCCACGGTGGCTCCCGCAGGGAGCTCAAAGCGTTCCTCATCGACGCCGGCTGCAGCGCGCGCGGCAGCGAAATAACGTACGTTCACAGGTGGTTCAGCCTCCGATGGCGCTCATGCTGCGGTCCGGCTGGACGAAGTCCGGGGCGTCCAGTCCGACGTGGTCCATGCCGTGGGCCTTGGGCTTGATCCACATGGCGTCCTGCCAGCGCTCGGCGAGTTGTTCGTCGCTGGCGCCGTCGCGGAGCAGCCCCAGCAGGTCCACTTCCTCCCGGGAGAACAGGCAGCTCATGATCTTGCCCTCGGCCGTGATGCGGGTGCGGCGGCAATCGGAGCAGAACGGCTCGGTCACGGAGGCGATAATCCCCACGGTTCCCAGCACGGGTCCGGTGGCCTCGGCCGTGCCGGGCACGCGGGCCCGGACCTCGAAGCGTTCGGCCGGGGCGCCGTCGCGGTCCCGCGGATCGGAACTCAGCACGTAGTCGACCGAGAGTAGCCCGCGGATCTCCGCGGCGGTGATCATGTTCCGGCGGGTCCAGCCGTGGTCGGCGTCGAGCGGCATTTGCTCGATGAAGCGCAGTTCGTAGCCGCGGTCCAGGGCCCAGGCCAGCAGGGCGGGGGACTCGACGTCGTTGATGCCGCGCATCAGCACGGCGTTGAGTTTCACGGGGCCCAGCCCGGCGGCCCAGGCGGCGTCGACGCCGGCCAGGACCTTGTTGAGGAAGGGGCGGCGGGTCAGCTGGGTGAACGTTTCCTCGTGGAGCGAGTCCAGCGAGACGTTGATCCGGGACAACCCGGCGGCCTTGAGTCCGGCGGCCTTTTTGTCCAGCCCGACGGCATTGGTGGTCATGGAGATCGGAAGGTCAGGGTGGGCCTGGCGCAGCGCCGAAATGATGTCCAGCAGGTCGGCCCGGACCAGCGGTTCACCGCCGGTGAGCCGCAGTTCACGCACGCCCAGCATGTCGACGCCGATCCGGACGATCCGGACAATTTCCGCCGCGGACATCACCGCCTGCTTGGACAGCCACTCCAGGCCCTCGGCGGGCATGCAGTAGGTGCAGCGCAGATTGCATTTATCCGTCAGGGACAGCCGCATGTCCGTGGCACGGCGGCCGTAGCGGTCGACCAGGCCGGCTGGCATTCCGGCCGGGCGACCGGACGGCTGCGGGCCGGAGGTGCCCGCGCCGGAACTGTCCTCCGCGCGGGGCTGGGGCATACCAAGCTGAACACTCATAAAGTCAGGCTACGCCAACTCGGCGCCGGCATCACTCCTGTCGGGCCCGGGACTGCGTCGTGGGGGTTCCGCCGCGTTCCCGGTGCTTTCCCGATGCCGCCGGCCACGGATTGGTCATACGGGCCGGACGGCGCGAACCTATGCTGGAGGAGTGAACACCTCCCAGCACGGGCAGCCGGGCACCCTGTCGGGCTCCGGCCGGCAAACCCCTGTGCCGCGGATGACGGACCGGGACGCGACCGGCTGGGCGGCCGCCGCCGGCGTCGTGGCCGTCGGCACGGGGCTGGCCCTGGGGGAACTCGCGGCAGGACTGCTGAGTCCTTCGCTCTCCCCGGTGACCGCCGTCGGCGGCGCCGTGATCGATGTGGTCCCGCCGGGCGTGAAGGACTGGGCCATTTCGTTGTTCGGCACGGCGGACAAGGTCGCCCTGCTGGGCGGCATGGGGTTCCTCATCGCCGCGCTGGCTGCCCTGTCCGGGATCCTGGAGCTGCGGCGCCGCTTCACCGGGGTTGCCGTCATTGCCGTCTTCGGCGCGGTGGGACTGGCGGCCGTCCTGAGCCGGCCCGAACTGACCGGGGCCGCGGTCCCGGCCCCGCTGCTCGCAGCCGCGGTGGGCATGATCCTGCTGCCCTGGCTGATCCGCCGGCTGGAGGAGTGGCAGACCGACGCCGGACTGCCGTCCACGCGTGCCGGCCCGGATGGTGGCACTCTGGAAAGTACGGCACCAGCAAGCACCGCACCAGCAAGCACCGCACCAGAAAGTAATGCTGACGTGGGTTTTGCCCCGAAGGCGCAGCCGCCCACCCGCCGCCGTTTTCTGCAGGCGCTCGGCGGGACGGCCGCCGTCGCGGGGGCCGCCGGTGTGCTCGCCGCGACGTTCCGGGGAGCCGCCGCCGCCGTGAATGAAGTGCGCAGCAAACTCGCACTTCCGGTGCCCGTGTCGCCGGCCCCGCCGATCCCGGCCGGAGCCGAGGTCCGGCTGGACGGGGTGGGCCCGCTGGTGACCCCCAACAGGGACTTCTACCGGATCGACACCGCGCTGCGCGTCCCGGTGGTGGACCCGGGCCAGTGGACCCTGAAGGTCACCGGCCTCGTGGAGCGCGAGATCTCCCTGGACTTCGCCGCGCTGCTGGCCAAACCCCTGATCGAACGGCACGTCACCATAGCCTGCGTCTCCAACGAGGTAGGCGGAGACCTGATCGGCAACGCCCGCTGGCTCGGCTGGCCGGTCCGGGACCTGCTGGCCCTCGCCGGCCCGAAGGACGGCGCGGACATGGTCCTGTCCCGCAGCGCGGACGGCTGGACCGCCGGCACCCCGCTCGAGGTGCTGACGGACACCCGGGACGCGCTCCTGGCCGTCGGGATGAACGGCGAACCGCTCCCGCTGGAGCACGGCTTCCCGGTCCGGCTCATCGTGCCGGGCCTCTACGGCTACGTCTCGGCGACCAAGTGGGTCACCGAGCTCAAGGTGACGCGCTTCGCGGACGACGTCGGCTACTGGACGCCCCGCGGCTGGAGCGAGCGGGGACCGATCAAGACCTCCTCCCGGATCGACGTGCCCCGGGACGGCCGCCCCGTGAACGCCGGGACGGTCGCCTTCGGCGGCGTCGCCTGGGCCCAGCACACCGGGATCGGCCGGGTGGAGCTCCGGGTCAACCGCGGCGCCTGGCAGGAGGCCCGGCTGGCCCCAGGGATCTCCCGGGACACCTGGTACCAGTGGAAACTGGAGCTGCCGCTGACTCCCGGCCAGTACGAGGTCCAGGTCCGCGCCACGGACCTCGACGGCGCCGCGCAGGTGGAGGAACGCGCCCCGGTGGTGCCCAACGGGGCCACCGGCTTACACACGGTTAGAGTTGACGTGAAGTCCTAACCGGCCGGCCACCGCGCCGGGCCGGGGAGCCGGGCCGGCGAGCCACGCCAATGGCCCACGACGAGGGGTCACCAACGTATGCACCGCACCCAGGCACGGCACGTCACCGTGGAAGCGCACCGCGAGTCCGTCCGCCAACTGCTGGCCCCGCTCCGCAGCCCGGACCGGATCGAACTGCTCCCGCTCCTCGCCGCACTGGGCCGGGGACTCGCCGCGGACGTTGTGGCCCCCCTGGACCTGCCCCCGTTCGCGAATTCGCAGATGGACGGCTTCGCCGTCCGCAGCGCCGACGTGCCCGACGGCGGCACCGAACTGCGCGTTGTCGCCCCCGTGCCGGCCGGTGCCGCACCCCCTGAACTTGCCCCCGGGACGGCCGCCCCGATCATGACCGGCGCCATGCTGCCTCCCGGGGCGGACGCCGTCGTCCCGATTGAACAGGCCCTTCCCGCGGTCTTCCCCGCGCCCGGCGTGCCGGCCACGGTCCGGCTGCCCGCCGTCCCGGCCGGGAACTTCATCCGCGACGCCGGCAGCGACATCCGCACCGGGGAGCTGGCCCTGGCGGCCGGAACCTGCCTGGGACCCGGACAGCTGGGACTGCTGGCCGCCCTGGGCTTCACCGAGGTCCCTGTCTACCGGGTGCTGCGGATCCTGCTGGCCACCACCGGCGACGAGGTCGTGGAACCGGGCAGCCCGCTGGGGCCGGGCAAGATCTACGACTCCAACGCCACGCTGCTGGAATCCTCCATGCGCCAGGCCGGCCTCCACGTCACCCGGACCGGGATTTCTACGGACCGCCCGGAGGAACTCGCCGGCCTGCTGCACCGGCACGCGGCGGACGTGGACCTCATCGTCACCACCGGCGGTGTCAGCAAGGGCGCCTACGAGGTGGTCCGGCAGGCGATGGAGGGCCACAACGTCGACTTCTTCGGCGTCGCGATGCAGCCCGGCGGCCCGCAGGGGATCGGAACCTTCGACGGCGTCCCGGTCCTCGGCTTCCCGGGAAACCCCGTGAGCTGCCTCGTCTCCTTCGAAATGTTCCTCCGGCCCGCGCTTGGCGGACTCTTCGGCTCGCCGGCACCCCGTCCGGTGGTGAGGGCACGGCTGGCCGGGCCGCTGGCGTCCCCGGCCGGCAAGCACCAGGTGCGGCGCGGCACCGTCCTCCCCGACGGCACCGTCCGGCTCGAAGGCGGCGCCGGCTCGCACCTCGTCAGTGCCCTGGCGCACTCCAACGCCCTGATCCAGGTGCCGGAAGGAATTGCCGCGCTCGCCGAGGGCGCCGAGGTGGAAGTATGGATGCTGTGAACGAAGAAAACCCCGCAACGGGAACCCCAAGCCTGACCCACCTCCGGCAGGACGGCACGGCCCACATGGTCGACGTGTCCAACAAGGCGGAGAGCACCCGCGAGGCCACCGCCACCGCCACGGTCCGCAGCACCGCCGAGGTCCTGGCCCTGCTCGGCGCGGGAGACCTGCCCAAGGGCGATGCCCTCGCCGTCGCCCGGGTCGCCGGCATCATGGCCGCCAAGAAGACCGCGGAGCTGATCCCGCTGTGCCACCCGCTGCCGATTGCCAAGGTCACGGTCGACTTCGAGCTCGACACCGAGACGGTCACCGTCTTCGCCACGGTCAAGACCCGCGGGCTCACCGGTGTCGAGATGGAAGCGCTGACCGCGGCCTCGGTGGCCGCCCTCTGCGTGTACGACATGATTAAGGCCGTGGACAAACACGCGGTACTGACGGACATCAAAGTGCTAGCCAAAAGCGGCGGCAAGAGCGGGGACTGGACACTATGAGCATGCCCGAACCACACCGGCACGGCGAAGCCACCGGGCGCAAGGCCGGCGTCGTGATTGCCTCCACCCGGGCCGCGGCCGGCATCTATGAGGACCTGACCGGACCTGTCATCACCGACTGGCTCACCGAACACGGCTTCGAGACCTACCCTGCCCTCGTCGTCCCGGACGGCGAGGCCGTGGGCGCAGCCCTGCGTGCGCTCCTGACCCAGGCGCCGGCCGTCATCATCACCAGCGGCGGCACCGGGCTCAGCCCCACGGACGCCACCCCGGAACAGACGCTGCCCCTGCTGGACCGGGAGATCCCGGGCATCATGGAAGGCATCCGCGGGGCCGGGACCGCCAAGACGCCGCTGGCGATGCTCAGCCGCGGCCACGCCGGCGCCGCCGGCCAGACCTTCATCGTCAATCTCCCCGGATCCCCGAAGGGTGTGATGGACGGCCTCAGCGTGCTGGATCCCATCCTCGGACACCTCTGCGACCAGCTGGAGGGCAGCCATGGCCACTGACTCGACCTTTGACGTGGTGAACGCGGTGCTCAGCGCCGAACCCATCTCCGTGGACCAGGCCATCGCCGCGGTCGAATCGGACACCGCGGGCGCCGTGGTGAGCTTCAGCGGCGTGGTCCGGAACCACGACGGCGGCAAGCCGGTCCAGCGGCTCAGCTACAGCGCGCACCCGACGGCGCACCAGGTGATGGCCGACGTCGTCGCGCAGCTCGTCGCCGAACAGGCTGCCGGAGGATCCGGCGGGACGGCCGGCGAAACCGGCGCTGCGCCGGTCCAGCCGGTGCGGATCTGGGTGGCCCACCGGATCGGGATGCTGGAGATCGGCGACCCCGCCCTGGTCTGCGCCGTCTCCGCCGCGCACCGGGGCCAGGCCTTCGCGGTCTGCTCGGAACTCGTGGACCGGGTCAAGGCCCAGGTTCCGATCTGGAAGGAACAGTTCTTCACCGACGGCACGGTCGAGTGGGTCGGCGCGGGCGCCTGATCCGGCCCCCGAACCCACGGGATCAGCGCCGCGCGGCGGGCCTGTAACGCAGGCCGCCGGTTCCGGCCGGCACCTGCCCCGGCGGTAGGGTTGATGGCATGACCGAACAACTCGCAGTCGCCGTGCTGGGCGCGAACGGGCGCATGGGCGCCGAAGCGGTGGCCGCCGTCGAGGCCGCCGCGGACCTGAAACTTGTCGCCACGCTGGGCCGGAACGACTCCCTGGACACCCTCGTCGACGCCGGAGCCCGGATCGTGGTGGACCTGACGGTCCCCGAGAGCACCGAGGCGAACGTCCGCTTCGCCGTCGAACACGGCATGCACGCCGTCGTGGGGACCACCGGCTGGGACGCCGACAAGCTGGGCCGGCTCGAGCAGCTCCTCGCCGGCCAGGCCGGCGTCGGAGTCCTGATCGCGCCGAACTTCGCGCTCGGCTCAGTCCTGGCCTCCGCCTTCGCGGCCAGGGCCTCGCGCTATTTCGAATCGGTGGAAATCATCGAACTGCACCACCCGGAGAAGGTGGACGCCCCGTCCGGAACGGCCGTGCGCACCGCGCAGCTGATCTCCGCCGAACGTGCAGCCGCCGGAGTCCCGGCCAGCCCCGACGCCACCACGAGCGGGCTCGCCGGCGCCCGCGGCTGCGAGGTCGACGGCGTCCGCGTCCACAGCGTCCGGCTCCGGGGCCTCGTGGCGCACCAGGAAGTCCTGCTGGGCGGGCCGGGGGAGCAGCTGACCCTCCGGCACGATTCCTTCGATCGGGCCTCGTTTATGCCCGGCGTGCTGCTGGGTGTGCGCAATATTGCCTCCCGGCCGGGCCTCACCGTGGGCCTGGACGGCTACCTGGACCTGGGGCTTTGAGCGCCGTGGCCAACGTCCTGACCGCGTTCAAAGCCAACCGCACCAAGATCTGGGTCGGTGCCGTCACCCTCCTGCTGGTCTTCTACCTCGTGGTGTCCTTCCAGCGCGCGGTGCTGCTGATGACGGACGCCAACCCGGTCGCCCAGGCCCTTGGCGTGGCGTACCTGCTCCTGCCGGTGATCGGCGCGTGGGCACTCGTCCGCGAGCTGCTCTTCGGTGCCCGCACCGAACGGCTGGCGAAGATCCTCGAAGCCGAGGGCGGCCTGCCGGTGGACAACCTGCCGCGCACCCCCGCCGGGCGGATCATCCGCGAAGCCGCGGACCTGGAATTCGAGAAGTACCGGGCCGAGGCGGAAGCCGCGCCGGAGGACTGGCGCTCCTGGTTCCGGCTCAGCTGCGCCTATGACGCCGCGGGCGACCGCAAGCGGGCGCGCGCCTCGATGCGCGACGCCGTCCGGCTGTACCGCACGGGATCCCGCCAGGCCTGAGCCGCGGACCGCGGACCCCGTGCTGCCGGGCGCGGGCGGGTGCCGGGGCGTCGGAGGCTGGACTACCGGACTCGGGCCGGCTGGTAGCGGCCGAGCTGGTTGGCGGCATGCGCCACCCACTCCAGCGGCCCCCGCCACGCCAGGGCCGCGAATATTCCGCCCAGGACCAGGATCGCCACGGCCTGCGCCCAATAGACGCCCTCGACTGTCCACCCGGACGGCAGCGGCTGGCCGTACAGCGAGGCCATCACGCACAGGTGGGCCGTGTAGAAGCTCAGGGTCAGGGCGCCGGCACCGCGCAGCGGGAGCAGCACATCCAGTCCGATCTGCTGGACCAGCCGGCCCAGCAGCAGGAAGACGCCGACGACGGCGGCCGCCACCCCGGAGGTGTGCAGCAGATCCAGCGTGGTGCTTGAATGCGGGGCGCTGGAGGCGAGCCACCAGGCGGAGCCGGTCTGGTCCACGCCGGCCAGGTTGACCTGCAGGAGACTCGCCAGCGGATACGAGGGATCGAGCAGGGTCTCCTGCAGCGCCGCCCGGCCGCCCCAGTCCTCCAGCATCACCACGCTGAACCACTTGGCCAGGACCGCCACCGCGGTTCCCACCGCAATCAGCAGGACCGGGACCGCGGCGGTCGTGAGGGCCAGCCGGCCGATCGCGAGGCCGATCAGCAGATAGGCGATCCACTGGAGGACCGGGTAATAGCCGGTCAGGAACAGGTCCCCCAGGAGCACGGCGGGGGTGGACAGATCCTCCCACTTGGGGTTGTGGCCCAGCTGCAGCGGCAGTTGGGCGACGAGGAGCCAGGGCCGCAGCAGGTAGGCGAGCGCCGGGCTCACCAGCACCCAGCCGGCGGCCAGTACCATCAGGTGTTTGACGTCCAGGCCGAGGAACGGCAGCACGCACAGGAACAACACGGCGTAGTGGACCAGGATGATGGCGATGTTCACTTCGAGCCCGCCAAGGCAGAGCCCGACGGCGCCGATCACCAGCGCCCGGAGCGCGATGCCGCGGCGGGCCGCCCACAGTTGCGGACCCTGCAGCGGCTGCTGCTTGCCGGTGGACAATGCCAGCCCGATTCCGGCGAGGACGGCGAACAAAGCCGAAGCGCGTCCGGAAAACACGAGCCCCACCCAGGTGGGGGAGAGCTGGGCATTGGACTCGAAGGTGGGAAACACGTGGGTGGCCATCATGCCCAGAAGGGCCAGCCCGCGGGCGGCATCGATCCCCGACAGCCGCGCTCCGGGGCCGCTGGTCTTGCCGGCTCCGGCTGTGCTTCCGGCCCTACCCCGGGCGGTCCTGGCTGAGGAGGCTGTTCCGCGCGGGGTCATGCCTCGATCGTCTCATATCCGCCTGTGCGGCAGCCTGCCCAAAGCTGTGGGGCGCGGCACTTGTATTCGAATATATGTTCGAATAGCATGGGCCCATGAACAACACACCAGAGCCCGCCTTCCCCGCATCCGGGACGCGCCGCTCCACCGGGCCGGAGCAACGCGTCCCGGACGCGGCGTCCGGTGTCCTCAAGGCGATGAGCCCCGGCGTCGTGGATTTCCTCTTCCGGCAGTTGGTGGCCGGCGAAGCCGCTGAGGACGTCCAGTGGCAGCGCGAAGGCACCGTCCTGTCCGCGCAGGCCCCGGGCGCGGAACTTGCCCGCCGGCTCGCCGAGACCGACCTCGAATCCCTGACCCCCACCGAGCTGTTCCATTACGTGCGGGCCGCCCAGCGGCTCGCGGCCTGGGCCGAGTCCCTGCGCGAAACGGCGGTGGGCCGCTACTGCACCGCCCCGCCGGCCGGTGATGCCCCGGCGGCCTGATGCGGCGGCTGTGGCCTGGCTTCATCCCGGGGCCTGCCCTTGGCGGTGCGCGGTGCCTAGGATGGCAGGGTGACCACCGCGCTGACGCTCTCCGCCATCCAGTACACGACCCTCGACGGCGGCATTCCAGCCAATGTTGAAGAACACATCCGGCTCATCGAAGACGCGGATGACCACGGCGCCCGGCTCGTGGTGTTCCCCGAGCTGTCCCTGACCGGCTATGGCCTCACAGGGCTGACTGACCCGGGACGGTGGGTGACCGCCGCGGACCCGCGGCTGGACGGAGTGCGGGAAATCTGCCGGCGCACCGGGATCACCGCAGTCGTCGGTGCCCCGTTCCGGGAAGCGGACGGCACGCCCCGGCTGGCCTCGCTCGCCCTGCACCCCAACGGCGGACTGGACACCGGGTTCAAGATGTGGCTCCACGGCCCGGAGCAGCAGTTCTTCCGCGCCGGAGACCACGCGGTCATCCTGGACCTGGACGGCTGGAAAATCGCCCTGGCCATCTGCCTGGACGCCGCCCGTCCGGTTCACGCCGGCGACGCCGCGGAAGCCGGTGCCGACGTCTACGCCGTCTCGGCCCTCTACACCGCTGGCGAGGACCACCGGCTGGCCCTGCACCTGGGCGCGCGGGCCATGGACAACCGGATGTTCAGCGTGCTGGCCAACCTCGGCGGCCCCACCGAATCCGGTCCTTCGGCGGGCGGGAGCGGTTTCTGGGGACCGGACGGACTCCTAATCCGGCAGGCGGCCGGCACGGGGACCGAAGTGCTGACCGCGACCCTGCACCACGGCGCCCTGGACCGCTATGCCCGGGAACGCCCGGCCCGGAATGGCGCTGCCCCGGCCCCCCGCGGGCCGGCCGCCGGATGAGGCGCCGGGGCCGGGTTTGATCTTCATCACGTCGCCGTCATTGTCGGATCACGCCGGGGACAGGGTAACGTTTTTCATATGCCTGACTCTGATCCCCGCTCTTACACGTTCGGAACCCTCGTGACCGCCATGGTCACGCCTTTCACTTCCGACGGTGAGGTCGACTACCAGCAGAACGCCGAGCTGGCCAACAAGCTCGTCGACGACGGCAACGACGCCCTCGTTATTTCCGGCACCACGGGGGAGACCTCCACGCTGGAAGACGACGAAAAGGAAAAGCTGTTCCGGGTCATCGTGGAGGCCGTCGGAGACCGGGCCAAGGTCATCGCCGGCACCGGCACCAACCACACCTCGCACTCGATCGAAATGGCCAAGCGTGCCGCCAAAGCCGGAGCGCACGGCCAGCTGATCGTCACCCCGTACTACAACAAGCCGAGCCAGGCCGGCATCCAGGCGCACATCGAAGCCGTCGCCAACGCCGCCGATCTTCCCGTTATGGTCTACGACATCCCGGGCCGTTCCTGTGTGCCGATCCTGCCCGAAACCATGATCCGGCTCGCGGACCACCCGAACATCGTGGCGCTCAAGGATGCCAAGGCCGACTTTGCCGCCCTCACCCGGGTCCTCGCGAACACGGACCTGGACGTTTACTCCGGCGACGACGGGCTGACCCTGCCGTGGATGGCAGCGGGCGCCGTCGGGCTCGTCAGCGTCTCCGCGCACGTCGCGTCGCGGCAGTTCCGCGCCATGATCGATGCCGCACTTGCGGGCGACTTCGCCACCGCCCGCACCATACATTTCGAACTGGACCCTGTGGTCCGTGCAGTGATGACCCACATTCAGGGTGCTGTTGCTGCGAAGCAAGTTCTTAAGTGGCAGGGAGTCCTGCCCAACTCGGTTGTCCGTTTGCCCCTCGTGGAGCCGGACAAAGCTGAGATCGAAACCATCCGCGAGGACTTGGCGGAAGCCGGAATGGTCTTTTCCTGATCAGGTGTTCTTTCTGATGACGAGAGACCAGGCCGGCCACCGCCTGGAAAGTAGTGCATTATGACCCAAACCGCCCTTCCCGGCCTTGTCACGCCGCCGAAACTGCTCAAGGACACCCTGCGGATCGTTCCGCTCGGTGGCTTGGGGGAGATCGGCCGCAACATGACCGTCTTCGAAATCGACGGCAAGCTGCTCATTGTCGACTGCGGCGTCCTCTTCCCGGAGGAAACCCAGCCCGGCGTGGACCTGATCCTGCCCGATTTCTCCTACATCAAGAACCGCCTCGATGACATCGTCGCCGTCGTTCTGACCCACGGCCACGAGGACCACATCGGCGCCGTTCCGTACCTGCTGCGCCTGCGCGCCGACATTCCCCTGGTGGGCTCCCGGCTGACGCTGGCCCTCATCGAGGCGAAGCTGCTGGAACACCGGATCAAGCCGGTCACCCAGACCGTCACCGAGGGACAGGTCCAGAAGTTCGGTCCGTTCGAATGCGAATTCGTCGCCGTCAACCACTCGATTCCCGACGCCCTCGCCGTGTTCCTCCGCACCTCCGGCGGCACCGTGCTGCACACCGGCGACTTCAAGATGGACCAGCTGCCGCTGGACGGCCGGATCACCGACCTCCGCCACTTCGCCAAGCTGGGCGAAGAAGGCGTGGACCTGTTCATGTCGGACTCCACGAATGCCGACGTGCCGGGTTTCACCACCGCCGAGAAGGAAATCGGACCCACCCTGGACCGGCTCTTCGGCCAGGCCTCCAAGCGGCTGATCGTCGCGTCCTTCTCCTCGCACGTGCACCGCGTCCAGCAGGTCCTCGACGCCGCCGCCAACCACAACCGCAAGGTGGCCTTCGTCGGCCGCTCGATGGTCCGCAACATGGCTATCGCCGAGAAGCTCGGCTACCTCGAGGTTCCCCCGGGCATCCTGGTCGATATCAAGAACATCGACAACCTGCCGGACAACCGCGTGGTGCTGATGTCCACCGGTTCGCAGGGCGAGCCGATGGCGGCCCTGTCCCGGATGGCCAACGGTGACCACCGCGTCGTCGTCGGCCAGGGCGACACCGTCATCCTCGCCTCCAGCCTCATCCCGGGCAACGAGAACGCCGTGTTCCGCATCATCAACGGCCTGCTCAAGCTCGGCGCCGACGTGATCCACAAGGGCAACGCCAAGGTGCACGTCTCCGGCCACGCCGCCGCCGGCGAGTTGCTGTACTGCTACAACATCCTGGAACCGCTCAACGCGATGCCGGTGCACGGCGAAACCCGCCACCTGATCGCCAACGGCAAGATCGCCCTGGACTCCGGCGTCCCCGAGGAAAGCATCCTCCTCGCGGACAACGGCACCGTCATCGACCTCCGGGACCACCAGGCCGACATCGTCGGCCAGGTCGAAGTCGGATTCGTCTACGTCGACGGCTCCAGTGTTGGCGAAGTCACGGAAGCGGACCTGAAGGACCGCCAGACGCTCGGTGACGAAGGCTTCATCTCCATCATCACGGTGATCCACCGCGCCACCGGCAAGGTCGTCTCCGGTCCGGAGATCCACGCCCGCGGCGTGGCCGAGGACGACTCCGTCTTCGACGAGATCATCCCCAAGATCAACGCCGCCCTGGAAGAGGCCGTGCTCAACCGCTCGGACCACACCACGCACCAGCTGCAGCAGGTTGTCCGCCGCGTGGTCGGCACCTGGGTCAACCGCAAGCTCCGCCGCAAGCCCCTGATCATCCCGGTGGTCCTGGAAGCCTAAGCTCCGGGTGCCCAAGCGCTGGCATCCTCAGCAACTTGCTTCGCACCATGACGGCCTTCCCGGCCTGCCGCAGGCTACCGCTTGCGGCGGACCGGGAGGGCCGTTCTTGCGTGTCCGGCCGGCAACATGATCCCCGCGGAGGCCCGGAAATCCGCGGTTTTCGGCCCGGAGTCAGGTACCGTAGCGGGTATGGCGACACGTACTTCCTCCGCGCCTAGAGGAAACCCCAGCGGTAAATCAGGCAGCTCTTCGGCTCGGGGCTCCGGCCCGGCTGCGTCCAAATCCAGTAAGCCCTCCGGAACAACGGGTACCGCGCGCACCCGCCAGCTGGCCGCCGTCGAGCCCAGACAGCCCTGGCTGGTCCGGATGGTGGCCGGGGCCTGGCTGGGCGTTGCCCACGTCGTCGGGGCGGGAATTCGCCGGATCGGCTACGACGTCAGCGACCTCGCCCCCGAGGACCGCCGCGACGGCGCAGCCCTGTTCAACCTCGCGCTCGGGGTCTTCGTCGCCACCTTCGCCTGGTGGGGCTTCCAGGGCTGGTTCCCGGACATGGTCTACGGAATCGTCAACGGGACCTTCGGCTGGATGTCGCTGCTGCTGCCGCTCATGCTGGTTGTCTGCGCCTTCCGGCTGTTCCGCCAGCCCGTCGACGGCCGCGGCAACAACCGGATCGGGATCGGCTTCCTGATCATGACCTTCGCCGGCACCGGCCTGGCCCACGTCATCGGCGGGGAACCAAGCGTCGCCGAGGGATTCGACGGACTGCGCCGCGCCGGCGGCATGCTCGGCTACCTCGCCGCCGCCCCGCTGGCCGCCATCCACCCGGCCGTCCCGCTGGCCGTGTACGGCCTGCTCGCCTTCACCTCCCTGCTGATCGTCACGGCCACGCCGTTCGGCGCCATCCCGGGCCGGCTGCGCGGCGCCTACGAGCACCTCATGGGCATCGACCTGCAGGACCAGGAAACCGACGCCAACGGCCATGACCGCAGCTACCTTTACGAAAACGACACCCCGGCCCCGGCCAAGAAGAAGCGCCGCCGCCTCTTCGGCAAGGACCAGGACGAGGATGCCGGACTCGAAGGCTACGTCGGCGACGAGGCCTTCGAACGGGCGCTGATTGCCGATGAGGAAGCCGAAGCCGCCCGGTCCGCCGGTGGCGCCAAAACCGGCTCCAAGTCCGTCGCGCCGGGGGTGCGCCGTCCCACCCAGGCCGAGCTCGCCGTCGAGAAGATCAAGGCAGCCCAGGGGCTGGGGAGCGCCGCCGGAGCGGCCGGGGACAACGCCACCGAGGCGATCCCGCTCGTCACCCCGGGCATGGTGGCCGCCGGCTCGCTGAACCCGGCAGACCCCGCGCCGGGCGCCGCCGCCGTCGCGGCCGCCGCGAAGGTCCCGTCCCATCCCGTGGCCCCGGCACCGCTGCCCACCCCGATTCCGCAGCGCACCGAGCAGCTGTCGCTGGCCGGCGATGTGACGTACACGCTGCCGCCGTCGGACGTGCTGACGCCGGGCTCCATCCCCAAGGAACGAACCGAGGCCAACGATGCCATTGTCGCCTCCCTGACCGAAACCCTGAACCAGTTCAACGTCGAGGCACAGGTCACCGGCTTCAGCCGGGGCCCCACCGTGACCCGCTACGAGATCGAGCTCTCCCCGGGCACCAAGGTGGAACGCGTCACCGCCCTGTCCAAGAACATCTCCTACGCCGTCGCCAGCTCGGACGTCCGCATTCTGAGCCCCATCCCCGGGCGGTCCGCGATCGGCATCGAGATCCCCAACACGGACCGCGAGACCGTGTCGCTGGGCGATGTGCTCCGCAGCCAGAACGCCCGGCGGACAGAACACCCCATGGTGATCGGCGTCGGCAAGGACGTCGAGGGCGGCTACGTCGTCGCGAACCTCGCCAAGATGCCGCACCTTCTGGTGGCGGGCGCCACCGGTGCCGGCAAGTCGGCGTTCGTGAACGCCATGATCACCTCCATCCTGATGCGCGCCACCCCCGACGAGGTCCGCATGGTCATGGTGGACCCCAAGCGCGTGGAACTCACCGCCTACGAGGGCGTCCCGCACCTGATCACGCCGATCATCACCAACCCCAAAAAGGCCGCCGAGGCCCTGCAATGGGTGGTCCGCGAGATGGACGCCCGCTACGACGACCTCGCCAACTACGGCTTCAAGCACATCGACGACTTCAACAAGGCCGTCCGCGCCGGCAAGGTCCACCCGCCCGAGGGGTCCAAACGGGTCATCCGGCCGTACCCCTACCTCCTCGTGATCGTCGACGAACTCGCCGACCTGATGATGGTCGCCCCGCGCGACGTCGAGGACTCGATCGTCCGCATCACGCAGCTGGCCCGTGCCGCCGGCATCCACCTCGTGCTCGCCACCCAGCGGCCCTCGGTCGACGTCGTCACCGGCCTGATCAAGGCCAACGTGCCCTCCCGGATGGCGTTCGCGACCTCCTCGGTCACCGACTCCCGCGTGGTCCTGGACCAGCCGGGCGCCGAGAAACTGATCGGCCAGGGTGACGCGCTCTTCCTGCCGATGGGCGCCTCCAAGGCCATGCGTGTCCAGGGCGCCTGGGTCACTGAATCCGAAATCCACAAGGTCGTCGAGCACGTCAAGGGCCAGCTCAAGGCCGAGTACCGCGACGACGTCGCCCCGGAGGCGCCGAGGAAGCAGATCGACGACGACATCGGGGACGACCTTGAGGTCCTGCTGCAGGCCACCGAGCTCGTGGTCACGACCCAGTTCGGTTCCACCTCGATGCTGCAGCGCAAACTGCGGGTCGGCTTCGCGAAGGCCGGACGGCTCATGGACCTGCTCGAATCCCGCGGCGTGGTGGGCCCCTCCGAGGGCTCCAAGGCCCGCGACGTCCTGGTCAAACCCGATGACCTGGCGACGGTTCTCGCAGCCATGAAGGGCATGGAGGTGCCCGCCATCGCCGATTCCCAGACCGCGGCCCTGAGCGAGAACGCCAACGCGAACGTCGCCCAGGGCGGCTACGCGGAGGACCTCGTCGCCGCGGACCTGGACCGGCGCGGCCAGAACACGCAATACTTCGACGGTGCAGACGGCGCCGACGGTGCCGACGCGAGCTCCCGCGGCCCGGATGAGGACGACGGGGACTCCAACGACGCCTGGTCGCTCACCGGACGGTAGCCTAGGAAGGTGACTAGCGCCGAAGCCAACAGCACCGGATCCGCGTCCCGGATCTGGAACCTGCCCAACATCCTGACGATGCTGCGGATTGTGATGGTGCCGTTTTTCGTCTGGTTCCTCCTGCTGGACGCACCGGGGCTGGTCGCCCAGAACGGCGTGTGGCGCTGGGTCGCCGCGGCGACCTTCGCTGTCGCCATCTACACGGACAAGCTCGACGGCGACATCGCCCGCAGCCGCGGCCTGGTCACCGACTTCGGCAAGATCGCCGACCCCATCGCCGACAAACTGCTGATCGGCTCGGCCCTCGTGATGCTCTCGCTGCTGGGGGAGCTGCCCTGGTGGGTCACCATCCTGATCCTCGTCCGGGAATGGGGCGTCACCGCCCTGCGCTTCTTCGTCATCCGCTACGGCGTGATCCCGGCGTCGCGCGGCGGGAAACTCAAGACCGTCATCCAGACCGTGGCCATCTTCCTGTACATCCTCCCGCTGGCCTCGATTGCGCCGTGGCTCGGCGTCGTGGCCTTCGCGGTCATGATGGTGGCCCTGGCCATCACGGTCTGGACCGGCGTCGAATACGTCATCGAGGCCCTCAAGCTGCGCGCCAGCGGCATCCGGGCCCAGAAGATCCAGGAGGGCAAATCATGACCACTCCCCACCGTCCGATCAACCTGCATCACCTGGCCGAAGAGGCCGTCACCGGGGCGATCGGCCGCGGCCTGACCGTCGCCACGGCTGAATCCCTCACCGCGGGCATGGTCGCCGCCATGCTCGCCGACACTCCCGGCGCCTCCGGGATGCTCCAGGGCGGGGTGGTGTCCTACCAGAACTCGGTCAAGGCCGAGGTGCTCGGCGTACCCCGGGACCTGCTGGACACCGTCGGTGCCGTCGACGGCCGGGTCGCCGAGGCCATGGCCGAGGGCGCCCGCAGGATCTGCGGCGCCGACATCGGCGTCGCCACCACCGGCGTCGCCGGCCCGGAACCGCACGGCGGCAAGGACGTGGGCTCCGTCTACATCGGCGTCGCCACCGCGGACGGCTCGACGTCGTACGGGTACAGCTTTGAGGGCAACCGGCCGGAAGTCCGCGGGCAGGCCTGCGCCGCTGCCCTGGAACGCCTGCTGGAGGTTCTGGCTTCCGCAAGCTACCGGGCGTAAAGTTGCCGGGAACAAAACTTGATGTCTAATAGTTGTTACATTGTGTCGCTTCCGAATAAGGGAGGCGCCTAGGATGAAAGCATCATCAGTGTCCGCTTTGACCAGCGGGCTCGACACAAAGAGGGAGCAAGGCGATACAGATGGTAAAGCAGCCCGTATCCGTTAACGGCGTTGTCCGCTGGAAGGATGTGGGCCTCGCCGATCAGGCCAAGAGCGAACAGAAGGAGCGCAAGATGGTTGTACTTCGTCACGAAATCGGTGATGTGCTCCGCGATGTCCGCCAACGCCAAGGCCGTACCCTCCGCGAAGTCTCGCACAGTGCCCGCGTTTCCCTGGGCTACCTGAGTGAAGTGGAACGCGGCCAGAAGGAAGCCTCCTCGGAGCTGCTCTCCTCGATCTGCTCGGCCCTCGATGTTCCGCTCTCCAGCATGCTCCGCGAAGTCAGCGACCGCGTCGCCGTCGCCGAGGGAGTTGCGGTTCCGGACACCGTCCCGCAGGAGTTTGCACAGCGCTACGGCCGCGACCTGGACCGTGAGCTCAACTCCGACCTCAACGAGGAATTGGCCAAGGGCCTCCTCTCCGGGGCACGCTAGCCCCCACCCACTACTCGACAAAAGACCCCGGCGGTGTGCCGGGGTCTTTTGCGTGCACCGTGATGGCCCGCCCGGCATTTTCTGCCGGGGCCTGCGGCGGCTTGTGCGTGGCCGGCCGCGGCGGAGGTGCGGGGCTACTGCGGTTCGTCCCGGGGGAAGCCGTCACGCTCATAGGTGGCGTTGAGTTTGGCGATGTAGCGGGTCAGGGTCTGCAGTTCCTCCAGCGGCCACTCGCCCAGCCGCTCGCGGAAGACTTCGCGCCGGGCGTCCTGCACCTCGTGCATCCGCTCTTCGCCCGTGGGCGTCAGCCGGATGATCTGCGCGCGGCCGTCGAGCGGGTCGGCTTCCTTGGAGACCAGGCCGAGGCGTTCCAGGAAAGCGATTTGCCGGCTGACCGAGGGCTTCCCGACGCCGATGCTGGAGGCCAGCTCGGTCAGCCGCATGGCGCCCTGTTTGCGGATCACAGAGAGCAGGCCGTAGGCCGCCGGTTCCATATCCGGGTGGACCTGGCGGGAGAGATGGTGTGAGATCGAACGGGCGCGCCGCCACAGCAGGCTCAGCTGGTGCTCGACGGCGGTCAGCGCCGTTTCGGTGGAATCGTCAGCGCCGCCGGGGATCCCAGGGCCAACGGCTGAGTTGCTCATGGCAACCATTCTAGGGTCCTCCCGTGTCGTGAGAGACTCGAGAGGTGCGAATCAGTGACTTTTGGCGGCTCATGGACGACGAATTCGGGGCAGGGTATTCCCGGGTCCTCAGCAGTTCCCTGGTCCTCGCGGGGGTCGGCGGCCGGACAGCCGACCAGGCCCTGAGTGCGGGGATACCGCCCCGGCAGGTGTGGCTCGCGCTGTGCGAGGTCCAGGATGTTCCGCCCGAGCGGCGGCTGGGCCGCGACGCCAAACCCCGCTGACCCAGCCTCCGGCGAGGCTCAGGCAGGGGCTCCGGCCGGCGGCGTTCCAGCGCCGTGCCGGCAGCCGGCGCCTGACACGCCGCACCGATTGTTCGAATATCTGTTCGGGTAGGACTATGCTTTTTTTAGAGCTTTTCCACATACGCGGGGCAAGCAGGCAACTCTGTCGGTGGGTGCCAGTAGCTTCAGTAATGACCGAAAAACCGATCACGAACACTGATCACAACAACCGATCACGACACAGGGCCGGAACGGCCACTCCACAGCGAGAAAGTATTAGAGGTGTGAACCATGGCCGCAGCCCCGGATCGCCAGAAAGCGCTTGACGCAGCGCTGGCCCAGATTGACAAGCAGTTCGGCAAAGGCTCGGTAATGCGCCTTGGTGACGAAGTCCGTGCGCCCATCGAGGTCATTCCGACCGGGTCCATCGCACTGGACATTGCCCTGGGAATTGGCGGCCTGCCCCGCGGCCGCGTCGTGGAAATCTACGGACCGGAATCCTCCGGTAAGACCACGGTGGCGCTGCACGCGGTCGCCAGTGCCCAGCGCCTCGGCGGCATCGCCGCCTTCATCGACGCCGAGCACGCCCTCGATCCCGAGTACGCCGCCCGGCTCGGCGTCGACACCGACGCCCTGCTGGTCTCCCAGCCGGACACCGGCGAGCAGGCCCTGGAAATCATGGACATGCTGATCGGCTCCGGCTCACTGGACGTCATTGTCATCGACTCCGTTGCCGCCCTCGTTCCCCGCGCGGAAATCGAAGGCGACATGGGCGACAGCCACGTCGGCCTGCAGGCCCGCCTGATGAGCCAGGCCCTCCGTAAGATCACCGGCCGCCTGAGCCAGACCAAGACCACGGCCATTTTCATCAACCAGTTGCGCGAGAAGATCGGCGTCTTCTTCGGCTCCCCGGAAACCACCACCGGTGGTAAGGCCCTGAAGTTCTACGCCTCGATCCGCATCGACGTCCGCCGGATCCAAACCCTCAAGGAGGGCGCTGACTCCGTCGGAAACCGCACCAAGGCCAAAATCGTCAAAAACAAGATGGCCCCGCCCTTCAAGATCGCCGAGTTCGACATCATTTACGGCCAGGGCATCTCGCGCGAAGGCGGCATCATCGACATGGGTGTCGAGCACGGCATCATCAAGAAGTCCGGCTCCTGGTTCACCTACGACGGTGACCAGCTGGGCCAGGGCATGGAGAACTCCCGCCGGTTCCTGCGCGACAACCCCGAACTCGCTGCCGAGCTGGAGCGGCTCATCAAGGAAAAGCTCGGCGTCGGCGTCAAGGCCCCCGCCGAAACCGAGGCAGAACCGAAGCTGAAGGCCGTTGACGGCTTCTAACGGCCGACGGCGCAACGGGGCAGGATTCCCGTCCCGGAATCCTGCCCCCGGCGTTGACGCCGCACACCGGCCCGCGGACGGCGCCCGCCGGGCGGGCCCTGCCGCCGAGCTGGACCGCGACGCGGACCCCGCCGCGCTCGCGCGGGCCATTGTCCTGCGGCAACTGACGAACTCGCCCAAGAGCCGGCTGCAGCTCGCCCGCAAACTGGCCGAGCGCAACGTCCCCGACGAGGTCGCCGAAGCCGTGCTGGACCGCTTCGAGGAAGTAAAACTCATCGACGACGCCGACTTCGCCCAGATGTGGGTGCGGTCCCGCGCGCAGAGCCGCAAACTCGCCAAGGGTGCGCTCCGGCGGGAACTCGCCGAAAAGGGCATCGGCACGGAAACCGCCGCCCTCGCCCTGGAACAACTCAGCGACGAGGACGAGGAATCCGCAGCCCGCGAACTGGTCCGGCGGAAGCTCCGGGGCGTGACCGGGTTCGAGGACCGCGCCGAGCGGGACAAAACCACGCGCCGGCTCGCGTCCATGCTCGCCCGCAAGGGTTATCAGCCCTCCCAGGCCTTCCGGATCGTGGGCGAAGTCCTCGACGACGCCGTGGCCGGTTCGGAGGCAGGGTCCGCGGCTGATTTCTGAGGACGCCCCGGCGCCGTGCCGACCCGGTACCCTTAACAGGTGAGTTTGACCATTCCTTCCCCAGCAGCCGGCACCACCCCTTCCACGGACCCCATGTCCATCCCGGGTCCCGGGACGCAGCCCTCCGCCCCGCAGCAGCCCCGCACCTACCAGGTGCGGACCTTCGGCTGCCAGATGAACGTGCACGACTCCGAGCGCATGTCCGGGATGCTCGAGGCCGCCGGCTACGTCCCCGCCGCCGGGGAACTGGCCGACGTCGTGGTCTTCAACACCTGTGCGGTGCGGGAAAACGCCGACAACAAGCTCTACGGCAACCTCGGCATGCTGGCGCCGGTCAAGGCCGCCAACCCCGGAATGCAGATCGCCGTCGGGGGCTGCCTGGCGCAAAAGGATCGCGACACCATCCTGAAAAAGGCCCCCTGGGTCGACGCCGTCTTCGGCACCCACAACGTCGGCGCCCTGCCGGCCCTGCTGGAACGGGCGCGCCACAACAAGGAAGCCCAGCTCGAAATCCTCGAGTCCCTCGACGTCTTCCCCTCCACCCTGCCGACCAAGCGGGACTCCGTCTATTCCGGCTGGGTATCGATCTCCGTCGGCTGCAACAACACCTGCACCTTCTGCATCGTCCCGGCCCTCCGCGGCAAAGAAAAGGACCGCCGTCCCGGCGACATCCTGGCCGAGATCCAGGCCCTCGTCGCCGACGGCGCGATCGAAGTAACACTGCTGGGCCAAAACGTGAACTCCTACGGTGTCGAATTCGGCGACCGGCAGGCCTTCTCCAAACTGCTCCGCGCCTGCGGGGACATCCCCGGCCTGGAACGCGTCCGGTTCACGAGCCCGCACCCCGCAGCCTTCACCGACGACGTCATCGACGCCATGGCCGAGACCCCCAACGTCATGCCGCAGCTACACATGCCGCTGCAGTCCGGCTCGGACAAGGTCCTCAAGGACATGAAGCGGTCCTACCGCTCGACCAAGTTCCTCGGCATCCTGGACAAGGTCCGCGAGAAGATCCCGCACGCCGCCATCTCCACGGACATCATCGTCGGGTTCCCCGGTGAAACCGAGGAGGACTTCCAGGCCACGCTCGACGTCGTGGAAAAGTCCCGCTTCGCCACCGCCTTCACGTTCCAGTACTCCAAGCGGCCGGGCACTCCCGCCGCCGAGCTCCCGGACCAGCTCCCCAAGGCCGTGGTGCAGGAACGCTTCGAACGCCTCACCGCCCTGCAGGACAGGATCGCCGCCGAGGAGAACGCCCGCCAGCTCGGCCGGCGCGTGGAGGTCATGGTCACGGCACAGTCCGGGCGCAAAGCCGGGGAGACCCACCGGCTCTCCGGGCGGTCCCAGGACCAGCGCCTGGTCCACTTCTCCGTGCCGGCAGGCGCCGGGACGCCCCGCCCCGGCGACCTGGTCACCGTGACCATCACCGAGGCCGCGGCGTTCCACCTCGTGGCCGACCCGGCGTCGGCGGACGACTACAGCCTTCGCCGCTCCCGGGCCGGCGACGCCTGGGACAGGTCCCAGGCCGATTCCTGCGGCGCACCCGTTGTGGGATCCGCCGCCGGCACCACGGGAGTGTCTCTGGGCATGCCCACCCTTCCCGTCCGCGGCCGCTAGCCCGTGGCGGACCCGCAGGACGCCCCGGCAGGCAAAGCCCGGGCCGCGGAGGCCGGCGCCACCCAAACCGGCGCAGCCCAAACCGGTGCAGCCCAAACCGGCGCAGCCCGGACCGGCGACGCCTGGGACAGTGCAGAACCGGCGCTGCCGGTGGTCGCCGTCGTCGGGCCGACCGGCTCCGGCAAGTCCGACCTCGCCGTCTCGCTGGCACTGGAGCTCGACGGCGAGGTCATCAACGCCGACTCCATGCAGTTCTACCGCGGCATGGACATCGGTACCGCCAAAATCACCGAGGCCCAACGCAGGGGAGTGCCGCACCACCTCCTGGACATCCTGGACGTGACCGAGGAAGCGAGCGTCTCGGACTTCCAGCAGCAGGCCCGTGCGCTCATCGCCGACATCCACGCGCGCGGGAAACGCGCCATCCTTGCCGGAGGCTCCGGGCTCTACGTCCGCGCAGCCCTGGACGTGCTGGAATTCCCGGGCACGGACCCGGCCATCCGGCACCGGCTCGAGGCGGAACTGGCAACCGGCGGGGCGGCGCCGCTGCGCGCCCGTCTGGAAGGCGTGGACCCGGTCTCCGCCGGCCGGCTCGGCGACACTCGCCGGATCATCCGCGCGCTCGAGGTGTTCGAGCTGACCGGAAGGCCCTTTAGTTCCTTCATGCCCACCCGCGAGTACGTCCGGCCCGCGGTGCAGATCGGTCTCGAGGTGGACCGCGGGCAGCTCCGGGAACGGCTCGCCCGCCGGGTCCACACCATGGTGGAAAGCGGGCTGCTCGAGGAAGTCCGGACCCTCGATGCCGCCGGGCTCCGGCTCGGCCGGACGGCGCCGCGCGCCCTCGGCTACGCCCAGTTCCTCAAGGTCCTCGACGGTGAATCCGACGCGGCGCAGGCGGCGGAGGAAACGATCGTCGCGACCCGGCAGTTCGCCCGCCGCCAGCTGACCTGGTTCCGGGCCGACCCCCGGATCCACTGGCTCGACTGGCAGGACCCGAACCTCGTGGCCAGGGCCGCCGCCATCTGCCTCGCCGGCTGAAAAGACCGCGCCAGCCGGATGGCTTGCCGGGGCGGTCATCCGGCGGCCCGAGCAGGAACGGTAACCTTGGAGCATGGACGAAACCCTGGCCGTGGCCGCTGACCGCAACTCCACCGGTGACACCGCAGCCCTGAGCGGACTCACGTTTTCCAAAGGCCACGGCACGGGGAACGACTTCGTGCTCCTGGCCGACCCCAACGGCACCCTGGCGGTGACGCCGGAGCAGGTCGCGGCACTCTGTGACCGGCACCGCGGCATCGGTGGCGACGGACTGATCCGCGCCGTCCCGTCCCGGCTGCTCGCGGAGGGCCAGGAGCTGCTCACGCAGCACCCGGACGCCGCCTGGTTCATGGACTACCGCAACGGCGACGGCTCGCTCTCCGAGATGTGCGGCAACGGCGTCCGCGTCTTTGTGCACTTTCTGATCGCCGAGGGCCTGGTCGAGCTGCCCGCCGGCGAATCACTCACCATCGGCACCCGGGGCGGCGCCAAAACGATCGTCCGCACCGCGGCCGGCTACGCCGTCGACATGGGCCCCTGGGAGTTCATTTTCCCCGGAGAGGCCACCGCGCGGGCCATGGATTCGCTGGTCAGCGCAACGGGGCTCGAAGTCGCACGGCCCGCCCTGTCCGTCAGCATGGGGAACCCGCACACCGTCGTTGCGCTGGCCGAACTGGCCGAACTGGAAGCCACCCAGCTGTTCACCGCACCGCACGTGGACCCCACGCCGCCCCGCGGCACCAACGTTGAGTTCGTGGTCCCGTCCGAGCCGCTGGTCCACGACGGCGTCGGCACCATCACGATGCGCGTTCATGAGCGGGGGGTGGGGGAGACGCAGTCCTGCGGCACCGGCGCCTGCGCGGCGGCCGTCGCGATCCGCCACTGGGCCGGCCAGGGCGCCCCGGATGTGTGGAACGTCCACGTCCCGGGCGGCGTCGTCGGAGTGAAGTTCTTCCTCGGGGCGGAGGGCCACGAGCACGTTGAGCTCAGCGGCCCCGCGGTGATCGTCGCTAGTGGGACGCTTTCCTGATCCGCAGGATGCGGAACGACTTCGAGGTGCTTTCGCGCGTCACCGTGAGGCTGCTGTCCAGCTCCGCGGCAAGCCAGCGCTGCAGGGAATCCGACCCGAGGTTCTTCTGTACCACCAGCCACGCGGAGCCGCCGGGCGCCAGCCGCGGCAGCCAGAGCAGCAGCAGGGCATGCAGCTCGTCCTTGCCAATCCGGATGGGCGGGTTGGACCAGATCGTGTCGAAGCGGAGCCCGGGGTCGACGGCGTCGGGCGTGCTGGCCGTGACATTCCCCAGCCCCAGCAGCGCGGCGTTCTCGTTGGTCAGGGTCACGCACCGTTCGTTGACGTCCACGGCGTAGACCCGGGCGTGCGGTGCCCGCAGCGCCAGCGTCAGCGCGATCGGGCCCCAGCCGCAGCCGATGTCCAGCAGCGTTCCCTGCGGGGCCGGGGCGGGCGCCTCGGCCAGCAGCACGGCAGTACCCTTGTCGATGCCGTCCGGGCTGAAGATGCCCGAGGACGTCTGCAGGTGCCGGGTCTCACCGGCCAGTTCCACGGTCAGTGGCTTACGGGTGAACGGCCCGGCCGGCTGGGCGCTGAAATAGTGTGCAGACTCCATAACTGCCCAGATTAGTTGGCCCCCGGCCCGGAGGCGAAACCGCGGCACGGGGCCGGAGGCCGATGGACCTTCTGGCAGCCGGGCCGTCTGCTAGTGTTAAAAACATGTTCTTGAACTTCAAGTAGCCGGCGCGGGTTAAATCCCGTCCCCGCAGCGACGCAGGTAATTACCTTCCGCTCAGTGCGCCCCCCGCGATAATCCCGAAAAGGACCAGCCGCTGGCGCCCGATCCACTTGGAGTCTGGCAGCGCTCATGGAGCCCGGCCGGGCGGAAAGTTTCCCCTCCTCAAGGCCGGACAACGCCTGTTCCTCCCGTTCTCACCGCTCCCTCGCGGAGCCCACACCGCCCCGGCACCGCTGCCGCGGGCATTCCAGGAGCCCCGTTTGACGAATAGTCGTCAGCCCAGCGCGAATACCGCCCCACACAGCACCGATCGGCACTATTCTGAAACTGCCGAACCTCTAAAGGAGACCATGACCAGTCAGCCCAACACCGGACCCGATTCAGCAGCCCAGGACATGAGTCCTGCGGAGATCCAGGCTGTCATCGACCGGATCCTCTCCAAGGACACCCCTGCCCGGAAGGCAGCTCCGGCTGCCGGCGAGTCCACGTCGGTGCTCGGCAAGGCGCAGGCGATCTCCCGGCGGGACGAGGAACACAGCAATTACGACGGTGACCAGCAGGACCTCGAGGAACGGCACGCCCTGCGCCGTACCGCCGGGCTGTCCACGGAACTCGAAGACGTCACCGAAGTCGAATACCGGCAGCTGCGCCTGGAGCGTGTCGTGCTGGCCGGCCTCTGGACCGAAGGCACGCTCGCCGACGCCGAGAACTCGCTCCGCGAACTCGCCGCTCTCGCCGAGACCGCCGGCTCTGAGGTCCTCGACGGGATCGTGCAGCGCCGCGCCAAGCCCGACCCGGGAACCTTCCTCGGCTCCGGCAAGGCCCAGGAGCTCAAGGACATCGTGATGTCCACCGGCGCCGACACCGTCGTCGTCGACGCCGAACTGGCACCGTCCCAGCGCCGCAGCCTGGAAGACATCGTCAAGGTCAAGGTCGTCGACCGCACGGCCCTGATCCTGGACATCTTCGCCCAGCACGCCAAGAGCCGCGAGGGCAAGGCCCAGGTTGAACTGGCCCAGCTCGAATACCTGCTCCCGCGCCTGCGCGGCTGGGGTGACTCGATGTCCCGCCAGGCCGGTGGCCAGGTGGGCGGCGCCGGTGCCGGCATGGGCTCGCGCGGTCCCGGTGAAACCAAGATCGAACTGGACCGCCGCCGGATCCGCACCCGGATGGCCAAGCTGCGGCGTGAAATCGCCGCGATGAAACCGGCCCGGGAGACCAAACGCGCCAACCGCCGTCGCAATTCCGTGCCGTCCGTTGCGATCGCCGGGTACACCAACGCCGGCAAGTCCTCGCTGCTGAACCGGCTGACCGACGCCGGTGTGCTGGTGGAGAACGCCCTGTTCGCCACCCTGGACCCGACGGTCCGCAAGGCCGAGACCTCGGACGGGCTGGGCTACACCCTGGCCGATACCGTGGGTTTCGTCCGATCGCTCCCCACCCAGCTCGTGGAGGCTTTCCGCTCCACCCTGGAGGAAGTCGCTGACGCGGACCTGATCCTGCACGTTGTGGACGTCTCCCACCCGGATCCGGAAGGCCAGATCGCCGCCGTCCGCAAGGTGTTCAGCGAGGTCGACGCCCGCAAGGTGCCGGAAATCATCGTCCTGAACAAGGCCGACGCCGCGGATCCCTTCGTGATCGAACGGCTCAAGCAGCGCGAACCGCGCCACGTGGTGGTGTCGGCACGCACCGGCGAGGGCATCCCGGAACTGCTCAAGGCCGTCAGCGAAGGCATCCCCCGTCCCAGCGTGAAGCTCGAACTGATGATCCCGTACAACCGCGGGGACCTGCTCAGCAAGCTGCACGAAACCGACGCCGAGATCCTCAGCCTTGACCACGAGGAAGCGGGCACCCGCGCCGTCGTGATGGTGCGCGAAGGATTCGCCGCTGAACTGGATTCGTTCATCAGCAATGACTGACGCCGCGGGGACCGAACCCGACGGAGAACGTTCGGCAGGAACACGCGGCCCGGCCGGCGGGGAGTTCGTTATCGAACTTCTCGACCGCGCCGTGTCCGGCATGGGCGGCCAAAGCCGCGACGGCCAGCATGAGATGGCCCGGCAGGTGGCGCACGCGATTGACAGCGGCGACCACCTGCTGGTCCAGGCCGGCACGGGAACCGGCAAGTCCCTCGCCTACCTGATCCCGCTGATCGCCCATTCGCTGGTCAGCGACAAGCCCACCCTGGTCTCCACCGCCACGCTGGCCCTGCAGACCCAGATCGTCGGCAGGGACCTGCCCCGGCTGCTGAAGACCATCACCCCGGCGCTGGAACGGCCCGTCAAGGTCGCCCTCGTCAAGGGCCGCTCCAACTATGTGTGCCGTCACAAGCTCGAAGGCGGTTTCCCCTCCGAGGAGCCCTCCGAAGGCCAGCTCTTCTCGCTCGGCGAGGACACCGCCGTCCCGCATTTCGCCGCGGCGATGGGCGGCCCGTCGTCCCAGCTCGGCAAGGAAGTCGTCCGGCTGCGCGAGTGGGCCGAGGACACCGTGACGGGGGACCGGGACGAACTCCTGCCCGGGGTCACGGACCGTGCCTGGCGGCAGGTCTCCGTCACCTCAATGGAGTGTCTGGGCGCGCAGAAGTGCCCCCTCGCGGCCGAATGTTTCAGCGAACTGGCCCGGCAGAACGCCGCGGACGCCGACGTGGTCGTCACCAACCACGCCATGCTGGCCGTCAGCGCCTTCGAGGGCCTCGCGGTCCTGCCGGAGTACGACGTTGTGGTGGTCGATGAGGCCCACGAGCTGCAGGACCGGGTGACGGGCGCCGTGTCCGGCCAGCTCTCCGTCGCGATGGTGCACGTCGCCGCGTCCGGGGCCCGGAAAAACACGGGCATCACCGTGGACGCTCTGAACAACGCCGCGTCCAACCTCGAACTTGCCATTGAAGGGGTCCCCGGCGGACTCATGCCCAACGGCCTGAACAGCGAACAACTGGACTGCGTGGACCAGCTGCGGGACGCCTGCCGCGCGGCGCTCTCGGACTCCAAGGGGGACAGCGCCAACACGGCCGACGGCGGCCGCCAGCTCGCGCGCTCCCGCCTCATGGTGATCCTAGAGCTCTGCGAACGGCTGCTCGCCGCCCGCGAAAACCGCGAGGTGGTCTGGTTCTCCCGCAACAGCACCTTCGACCCGCAGCAGGGGTATTCCCAGCCCGACGAGTCCGCGCCGGCCCTGATCAACATTGCCCCGCTCAGCGTCGCCGGGCGGCTCCGCGAGGGTCTGTTCGCGGACCACACCGTGATCCTGACCTCGGCGACCCTGGCGATCGGGTCCGCCTTCGAACCGGCCGCCGCCGGCCTGGGCCTGGTCGGACCCGGTGCCCCGAGCTGGACCGGGGTCGACGTCGGCTCGCCCTTCGAGTACCCGAAACAGGGCATCCTCTATGTGGCCAAGCACCTGCCCAAACCCGGCCGCGGCACGTCCCCGGAGGCCATCGACGAGCTCGAGAAGCTGATCCGGGCCTCCGGCGGCGGGGCTCTGTGCCTGTTCTCGTCCCGGCGCGCCGCCGAGGACGCCGCTGAGGCCCTGCGGCCGCGGCTGGACATGAGCATCCTCTGCCAGGGGGATTCGACCATGACCGCGCTGGTGAAACAGTTCGCCGACGAGCCGGACACCTGCCTCTTCGGCACCATGTCGCTGTGGCAGGGTGTCGACGTGCCGGGGACGTCCTGCCGCCTCGTCGTGATCGACCGGATTCCGTTCCCGCGGCCGGACGATCCGCTGATGACGGCACGGTCCCGTGCGGTGGCCCAGGCCGGAGGCAACGGCTTCATGAGCGTGTCCGCGACCCACGCCGCCATCCGGTTGGCCCAGGGCGCCGGCCGCCTGATCCGCACGACGACCGACAGGGGAGTGGTGGCAGTGCTGGACTCACGGCTCTCCACCGAGCGCTACGGGGGATTCCTCCGCGCCGCCCTGCCGCCGTTCTGGCCCACCACCGACACCGCGATCGCACTCTCGGCCCTGGAGCGGCTCGCCAAGGAATCCGGGCAGCCCGCCACGTAGTACGGTGCGAACGCCAGGGGCCCCGCCGGATGGCGGGGCCCCTGTTCGCAGCTGTTGCCGCGCCTTGACTGGTCCTAGAGGGAGCGCAGCACCGAGACGACTTTGCCCATGATGACGGCGTGATCGCCGAGGATGGGCTCGTACTGGGTGTTCTGCGGCAGCAGCCAGGTGTGGCCGTCGCGCTGGCGGAACGTCTTGACCGTCGCCTCGTCGTCCAGCAGCGCGGCGACGATGTCACCGTTGACAGCGTCGCCCTGCTGGCGCACCACCACCCAGTCGCCGTCGCAGATGGCGGCGTCGATCATCGAGTCCCCCGCCACCTTGAGCATAAAGAGTTCGCCGTGGCCCACGAGCTGGCGGGGCAGCGGCATCACGTCCTCGACGACCTGGTCGGCCAGGATCGGCCCGCCAGCGGCGATGCGGCCCACCAGCGGCACCATCGCGGTGTCGGTGGCGCTGGCCAGTTCGGACACGGACAATCCGCCGACAGTGCGCAGGCCGCCGGACTTCTCGGCCCCTGAAATCTTGGTGGTTCCCTCGTCGAGGGTCAGCGGCATCAGCACTTCCATGGCTCGGGGGCGCTTCGGGTCACGCCGCAGGTAGCCAAGCTTTTCCAGCTGTGAGAGCTGGTGGGTGACGCTGGAGAGGCTTGCCAGGCCGACGGTGTCGCCGATCTCGCGCATGGAGGGTGGATAGCCGTTGTCCGTGACCGAGCGCTGGATGGTCTCCAGGATCTTCTTTTGCCGGACGGTGAGGCTTTTGGGTGGCCGGGCCGCCTGCGGGCCCCGCTGGGTGGCCCTGCCGCCAGTGGCTTGTGCTGCCATGTTCGCCAACGCCTTTCCGTTCCGCCCGGCCGCCGTGGCTGCGGCTGCCGGGAACTTCCGGCCTGAAATGTCAGACCCTGCTGATCAACTGCAGAAGTGGTTGTTCTTTGACTCAAACGTAGGCCAGCCACAGGGCATTTTCAAACATTTGTTCTAGCGAGTCTCGACATTGTTCGTTAATAAGTGCTAAAACAGAACAAGCAAGGTTCGAATATGTGTTCTAGTTCTTCGCAGTTTGAGGGCGGTGGACTGTTCGGTACAGCGTGACGTTCGGTTCTTTGTTCGAAGGTTAGGCCGGTTGGCGGCAAGTACGTGGAGTACGCCGGGCGGCACAGTATGGTCCAGGAGGGCTCAGTTCATGTCAGCATCAAGCGCGTTTCACGACACTTTCGGCCGCGACGCAGTCGGCGACTACGGCCGGCGCGACGGCGGTGCGTCCGCCGTCCCGGGCGCCGTTCGCAAGCAGCGGGTCAAGCAGGCGCCGCTGCGGCTCACCCGGCGGGGGCGCTTTGTCCTCATCGGGGTGCCGCTGATCCTGCTGGCCGCGCTCATACTCTCGTTCAGCGGCTTCCTCAATGCCCCGGCCAAGGCGGCGGAGTCCGCAGCCGGGCTGTCGCTGACCCCCACCGTGACCGTTACGGTGCAGCCCGGTGAGTCCCTCTGGGCCATCGCCGCATCCGTGGCACCGGAGCGCGACCCCCGCGACGTCGTCACGGATATCATCCAGCTGAACAACCTCGAAGCCGCCCGTGTTGTGCCCGGCCAGGCGCTCTTCATCCCGTCCAAGTAACCTGTTCGACCCGTCACAGTTTCAGGGCCCGCCGCTATCTCACTTAAACTGGTGCAGTGACTGACCAGCTAGAGCGCCTGAACCGACTTCCCCTCCGGACCAACCTGCGCGGCCTGACGCCGTACGGCGCGCCGCAGCTGGAGGTGCCCATCCTGCTCAACGTCAATGAGAACACCCATGGTGTCCCGGCCGACGTGCGCGCCGCCATTTCCGAGGCTGTCACGATTGCCGCGGCCGGCCTGAACCGCTACCCGGACCGCGAGTTCACGGAACTGCGCGAAGCCCTCGCCGACTACCTCGGGCACGGTCTGGGTGCGGACAACATCTGGGCCGCAAACGGCTCCAACGAGGTTCTCCAGCAGATCCTTCAGGCGTTCGGCGGCCCGGGGCGCACCGCCCTCGGCTTCCCTCCCACGTACTCCATGTACCCGCTGCTGGCCTCCGGCACGGACACCGGGTACATCGTCGGGGTCCGCGCCGACGACTATGGACTCAGTGCCGCCTCGGCCGCCAGCCAGGTCCGCGAACTCCAGCCGAACATCGTCTTCCTGTGCTCCCCGAACAACCCCACCGGCACCGGGCTGGGCCTGGACGTCGTGGAGGCCGTCTACGAGGCCGGGGAAGCCAGCCAGACCATCGTGATCGTCGACGAGGCGTACCACGAGTTCGCCCATGACGGCACGCCCAGCGCCCTCGCGCTGCTGCCGGGCCGGGAACGGCTGATCGTCTCGCGGACCATGAGCAAGGCCTTCGCCCTCGCCGGCGCCCGGGTTGGCTACATGGCCGCAGCGCCCGAGGTGACCGACGCCCTGCGCCTGGTCCGGCTCCCGTACCACCTCTCGGCCATCACCCAGGCGGCGGCCCTGGCCGCCCTGCACCACCGGGTCGCGCTGATGGCCGACGTCGAGGACATCAAGCGCCAGCGGGACAGGATCGTGTCCGAACTGCAGCGGATGGGCCTCAAACCGGCTGCCTCCGACTCGAACTACGTCTTCTTCGGCGGTCTGGACAACCCACACGAGGTCTGGCAGGGCCTGCTCGAGGCCGGGGTGCTGATCCGCGACGTCGGCATTCCCGGGCATCTGCGCGTCACCGCCGGGACTGAGACGGAAACCACAGCCTTCCTCGAAGCCCTCGAACGGATCCTGGCCCGCCGCGCCGTGCAGCCCGCCTAGACTTAACCCAGGACACCCACCCTGCCTGCACGCCGGGCACCGTCGTCATCCAAAAGGACACCCACATGAGCAACACCGGATCAACCGCTGCCGAGGGCCGGACCGCACGCATGGAACGGACCACCAGCGAGTCATCCGTGCTGGTCGAGATCAACCTGGACGGCACCGGTGTCTCGGACATCAGCACCTCGGTCCCGTTCTACGACCACATGCTGACGGCGCTGAGCAAGCACTCCCTGATCGACATGACGGTCAAGGCCACCGGCGACACCCACATAGATGTCCACCACACGGTCGAGGATGTGGCCATCACTTTCGGTGAGGTCCTGCGCACGGCGCTCGGAAACAAGGCCGGGATCCGACGCTTCGGCGAAGCCACGGTTCCCCTCGACGAGGCCCTCGCGCACGCCGTCGTCGACGTCTCCGGCCGCCCGTACCTCGTGCACGGCGGCGAGCCTGCCGGCCAGGAGTACCACCTGATCGGCGGACACTTCACCGGTTCCCTGACCCGCCACGTCTTCGAGGCGATCACCCTGCACGCCGGAATCTGCCTGCACATGAACGTCACCGCCGGCCGGGACCCGCACCACATCGTCGAGGCCCAGTTCAAGGCGTTCGCCCGCGCCCTGCGCGCCGCCGTCGAACCGGATCCCCGCGTCGAGGGCATCCCGTCGACCAAGGGTGCGCTGTGACCGGGAAGGTCCTGAAGGACGGCGCCATCATCGACCCCGACGCCGGCCGCAGGCCGGCGTCGCCCGAGGGCAAGCCCACCGTCACCGTCCTGGACTACGGCTCCGGCAACGTCCGTTCCGCCGTGCGCGCCCTCGAACGCGCCGGTGCCGAGGTCATCCTCAGCTCCCGGCCGGAGGATGTCCTCAACGCCGACGGCCTTGTGGTCCCCGGGGTCGGGGCGTTCGAAACCGTGATGCGCGAGCTCAAAGCCGTCGATGCCATCCGCATGATCGGCCGCCGCGTCGCCGGCGGCCGCCCCGTGCTGGCCATCTGCGTCGGCCTCCAGGTCCTCTTCGAGGCCGGCGTGGAGCACGGCACCGTGGCCGAAGGCATGGGGGAGTGGCCCGGGAACGTCGAGCTCCTTCCCGCCGACGTCGTCCCGCACATGGGCTGGAACACCGTCTCCGTCCCTCCGGGGTCCAGGCTGTTCGCCGGTGTGGAGGACGAGCGTTTCTATTTCGTGCACTCCTACGGGGTCCAGCAGTGGGACTTCGACGTCATCCAGCCGCGCATGACGGCGCCGCTTGTCACCTGGTCGGAGCACGGTGCCCCGTTCATCGCCGCCGTGGAAAACGGCCCGCTGTGCGCCACGCAGTTCCACCCGGAGAAGTCCGGCGACGCCGGTGCGCGCCTGCTGCGCAACTGGGTGGAAGGCCTGCGGGACCGTTCCGGGACCGAGGCAGCGCCCGGCGCAGGGGCCACGGCAGCGCCCGGCGCAGGGGCCACGGCAGCGCCTGCCGGCACCCCCGCCGCGCCGGAAGCCGGGACCGCCTAGATGTGGTCCATCGTGCTGATGGGGCTCGCCGGCCTGCTGGTCGGCGGAGCGCTGTCCTTCCGCCAGCAGAAGAGCCCGCGCTGGGTCCAGGTCGTGTTCTATGTCCTGGCCGGGATGGCGCTGCTGGCCGCCTACCTCCTGACGCTCCCCGCCGCCTGACACACCGCAGCGCCCCCGACCACCTGCCGACCCTGAAAACTGAGGACCACGATGACCACCGAAACCCCGCTGCCCGTGCTGGAGCTGCTGCCCGCCGTCGATGTCGTCAACGGCCAGGCGGTCCGCCTCGTCCAGGGCGAGGCCGGCAGCGAAACGAGCTACGGCACCCCCCTGGAAGCCGCGCTCAACTGGCAGCAGCAGGGGGCGGAATGGGTCCACCTCGTTGACCTCGACGCCGCGTTCGGCCGGGGCTCCAACGCCGAGCTGCTCCGCGAAGTGGTCAGCCGGCTGGACATCAAGGTGGAGCTCTCCGGCGGCCTGCGCGACGACGAGTCGCTCGAGAAGGCCCTGGACCTCGGGGTCGCCCGGGTGAACCTCGGCACGGCGGCACTGGAAAACCCGGAGTGGACGGCCCGGGTGATCGAGCGCTTCGGCGACAGGATCGCCGTCGGGCTGGATGTCCGGGGCACCACGCTGGCCGGCCGCGGCTGGACCAGGGAGGGCGGTGACCTCTGGGACGTCCTCGGACGCCTCGAAGAGGCCGGCTGCGCCCGCTACGTCGTCACCGACGTCACCAAGGACGGCACGCTCCAGGGACCCAACGTCGAACTGCTGCGCCAGATGGTGGAGAAGACCGGCAAACCGGTGGTCGCCTCCGGCGGTATCTCCAGCCTGGACGACCTCAAGGTCCTGCGCTCCCTCGTGCCGCTCGGCGTCGAGGGCGCCATCGTCGGCAAGGCCCTCTACAACGGCAATTTCACGCTGCCCGAGGCCCTCGACGTCGCCGGCCGGCGCTAGCGGTCCGCCGCATGGAGCACCGCCCCGCGGACGAGCGCGCAGCTGACCTTCCCGCCACGTCCCGCCCGTTGCCCGGGCACATCGCGGCGGCCCTGGCCGGCGCGGGGGGAGCGTCGGACTCGGCGGGCCAGCCCTGGGCCGGGCGCAGCCTGTCCGGCGAACGCGCCAAAATCCACAATTTCGAGGACGACGACGGCGCGGCCGACCCCGGATACCTTGCGGCGCTGGCGGCCCTTGCGGCCGGCGACGGCGACGAGGCCGCGGTGGTGGCCGCGCTGGCGACGGCACGGGTCTTCGTCCCGATCCTGGCCACCCTCGCCGAAGAAGGCGAAGGTGCCGGCGGACTGCATGCCGACAAGCAGGCGGACATGGCCCTCGTGACGCTCAAGGCCCCGGACGGGCGGACGGCGATGCCCGTGTTCACCTCGGCCGCTTCGCTGCACGCCTGGCACCCGGAGGCCCGCCCGGTGGCCGTGTACGCGGCCCGGGCTGCGCTCTCCGCGGTCGCCGAGAACGCCGAACTGCTCGTACTGGACCCGGGCTCGGCGGTGACCTTCGTGGTGCGCCGGCCCGCCGTGTGGGCCCTTGCCCAGCAGCGGGACTGGACGCCGTCGTACGCTGATCCCGAGCTCGCCCGGAGCCTTGGCGAGGCCGCGGTTGGCTTTCCCGCCGTCCGCCGTGTTGAAATTCATCCAGGCGGTGGAGTTGGCTCGCGTGCGGCCGATGGGACGCCGCTGCCGGGCGGGGGCTCCGGCCCGGAACTCCGTGTCATGCTCTACCTTGAAGACGGGCTCGACGCCGCCGGCGTCCAGTCCATCGTGTCAGGCCTCAACAGTGTCTGGGCACGGAATGAAGTATTTGCTGAGCGGGTTGACTCGATCGAGGTCAAATTGCAGCGCGCAGCACCGTAGCTGACGGCCAGCGGGGGAGATCCCGGTGCTGCCGGGGGCAGTACCGGAAGGATGTAAGCTACGTGAACTTCGCGCTGTACCGGGAGCTGCTGGCCGTGCGGCCGATCAGGCGGCTACTGCTGGTGGGGATGGTCGCCCGGATACCGCACTCCGCGGCCGGGGTCCTGCTGACCCTGCACATCGTCCTCACCCTCGGGCAGGGTTACGCCGCGGCCGGGGCGGCGGCTGCCGTGATGACCATCGGCATTGCAGTCGGCGCCCCCTGGCGCGGCCGGCGCGTCGATACCGTCGGCCTGCGGCGTGCCCTTATTCCGTCGGTCATTTCCGAGGCTGTCATCTGGTCGGTGGTGCCGCACGTGTCCTACGAGCTGCTGCTGCCGCTGGTGTTCGTCGGCGGCCTGCTGACCCTGCCGATCTTCAGCGTCGTCCGCCAGTCCCTCGGCGTCCTCGCCACGGGGGAGCAGCGGCGCACCGCTTTTGCCCTGGACGCCATCTCCACCGAACTGGTCTTTATGATCGGCCCCGCGGCGGGGGCCCTCGTCGCGACCGCCGGACTCTCGGTCCTGGGGCTGACCATTATTGGCGTCGCCACCTCGGTGTCCGGGCTCTTCCTGATGTGGTTCAACCCGCCGACCCGCAGCGCCGAAGCCGGCCCCGGGGCCGATGCCGAGTCCGACGCCGCGTTCGAGGCAAGCCAGCAGGAAGGAGCCGAAGTCGCGGTGGCCGCCGCCGCCCCGGCCCACCTGCAGGAAGCCGCCGCGGAGTTCGCCCCGCTGGCCGCCGCGGGGGACCGGCGACTGGAGCGGGCCGGTCTGCGGCACAAGGTCATCCATAACTTCGTCTGGTTCACCCCCGCGGTGGCCGCCGTTTTCGCCGTCGCCGCCGGAGCCGGCATGGTGCTCAGCGGCACCGACGTCGGGATCGTAGCCGCCCTCGAAACCGGCGGCCATCAGGCCGAGATCGGACTGGTCTTCCTCTTCTGGTGCGGGGCCTCGGTGGTCGGCGGAGTGATCTACGGGGCCATGCACCGGCCCATCTCGCCAATCCTGCTGCTGCTGGGGATGTCCGCGCTGAGCATTCCCATGGCCTTCGCGCAGGACACCTGGACCCTCAGCCTGCTCGCGCTCCTGCCGGGACTGCTGTGCGCCCCGGTGCTGTCGGCGGCCTCGGAGAAGGTCGCCGAACTCGTCGACGAGCGCCGCCGCGGCGAGGCGATGGGCTGGTACGGCTCGGCCCTCACCGGGGGCGTCGCGCTCGGCGCGCCGCTCGCCGGTGTGTTCGTCGACGCCGTCGGTCCCTCGGCCGGACTCGTGGCCGTAGGGATGGGCGGCGTTGCGCTGTGCCTGCTGGGGCTGGCGCTGCAGCACCGGCGCCGGCGGCGCCTCGCCGCAGCCTGAGTGCGCCGGCGGGCACGGCCCTGGGCCACGGGCCTTAAACGATGGCGGCGGGCGGACCGATGTGGTCCGCCCGCCGCCGCGGTGCAGTTGGAAATACGCTCTGCTTAGTTGACCGGGCCGGTGTACTTCTCGCCCGGGCCCTTGCCCGGCGCGTCAGGGATGGCGGATTCCTCGCGGAATGCCAGCTGCAGGGACCGCAGCCCGTCGCGCAACGGACCGGCATGCTGGGAACCGATTTCCGGAGCGGCCGCGGTGACCAGGCCGGCGAGGGCCGTGATCAGCTTGCGGGCCTCATCCAGGTCCTTGAGCTCTTCGGCGTTCTCCTCGGCGGCGAGGCCAAGCTTCACGGCGGCGGCGCTCATAAGGTGCACGGCGGCGGTGGTGATGACCTCGATCGCGGGCACCTCGGAGATGTCGCGGATCTGCTGGGAAACGTCGCCCTGGGCGCTGGCGGGCTCGTAAACGTGTGAATTACTGTCTGAAGTGCTCATGCTGGTAAGCTTGTCACAGACCGACTGATTGTCGTTATTTCGCTGCCGTTCTACTGTTTCTCAGTGTTACTGCCGCGGTCTGACAGCCGGAACCCGTCCGCAACCGACATGCCCGTCATGCAGGTGCGCCGGACGGGATTTCTTCTGTAGAATCGACTTTCAGTTTGCAAGCGGAGTTCTCTCCCACCCGCGTCAACCGCTCTCCTTCGGGAAGCTTCGCAAGAAGTAAGGTTGCCGGGTACCTGGTCGGGCATTCTTCCCGGGCGTCAGCCCTGGCAGGATGCATGCCGCCTCACACGAGGCAGGCAGTTCCGATCTTCGAGGCCTTCGATTGCTCCGGCAATTGGGGGCCTTCTCTTTTTGCCGGTGGAATACCCCTCACGAACACAGGAGCTTTAACATTAGCGAGCCAAGAATCAATGAGCGTATCCGCGTCCCCGAGGTGCGGCTGGTCGGCCCTGCAGGCGAGCAAGTAGGCGTTGTCCGTATTGAGGATGCCCTGCGTTTGGCTGCCGAGTCTGATCTTGATCTCGTTGAAGTTGCACCGCAGGCCAAGCCTCCGGTGTGCAAGCTGATGGACTTCGGCAAATACAAGTACGAAGCCGCAGTCAAGGCACGCGAAGCCCGGAAGAACCAGACCAACACGGTCCTGAAGGAAATCCGCTTCCGCCTGAAGATCGACACCCACGACTACGAGACGAAGCGCGGCCACGCGCTCCGCTTCCTCGGCGCCGGTGACAAGGTCAAGGCCATGATCCAGTTCCGCGGCCGTGAGCAGCAGCGCCCCGAGATGGGCATCCGACTGCTCCAGCGCTTCGCGGACGACGTCGCCGAAGTCGGCGTCGTGGAGTCCAGCCCGCGGATCGATGGCCGCAACATGGTCATGGTCGTCGGACCCCTGAAGAACAAGGCAGAAGCCAAGGCAGAGGCCCGCCGCGCATCGCAGCGTGCGGAAGCCAAAGCCGAAAACGAAGCCAAGGCTTCGGGCGGCGGCCGCGTTGACACGTCCGGCCCCGAAGCACCCCTGACGCAGTCGCTCGCCGATCTGCTGCCGGAGGGCTACCAAGTCCGGACTGAGGCACCCGAGGCTGAAGTAACCTCTACGGAAGCTCCGGCAACGGAAGCCCCCGCTGAGGAAGCCGCCGTCGAGGTTCCGGCTGAAAAGGCTGAGGCCGACAAGATCGAAGCCCCGGAGGCCCCGGCCGCCGAGGCCAAGGTTGAGGAAGCCCCGGCAGAGAAGGCTCCCGTCCAGGCAGCGCCGAAGCAGGAGGCTCCCAAGGCCGCTCCGAAGCGCGAGGCCCCGAAGGCCGCCGCCAGGCCGGCAGTGGCCAAGGCGCCCGCAGCGCCCAAGGCCGCCGCCAAGGCTCCGGAAACCGCGGAGGCTCCGGAGGCTGAAAAGGCCGCTCCGGCGGCAGCACCGAAGCCGGTTGCCGCACCGAAGCCGGTGCCGCGTCCCGCGGCTCCGAAGCCCGCTGCACGGCCGGCTGCCCCGAAGGCCGCCGCCAAGCCGGGCACCAAGAAGACCAACTAGCTCAGGGCTGCCGGACAGCAATGTCCGGCAGCAAGCAACCAGCATGCCGCCCGCAGGGGCGGCTGCACGAAAGACTGCAGACCCTGTCTGCGGATACGTAAGGAGATCGGTTCCCATGCCGAAGATGAAGACCCACAGTGGTGCTAAGAAGCGCTTCAAGCTGACCGGCAGCGGCAAGCTGCGCCGCCAGCAGGCCAACCGCCGCCACTACCTCGAGCACAAGTCCTCCAGGCTGACCCGCCGCCTTGCCGGCGACAAGATCGTCTTCAAGGGCGACGCCAAGGTCATCCGGAAGATGCTCGGCATCTAAGTTCCAAGTTCTCTGACTGTTAGCCACCTGGCAGCAGTCAACTACCAAAAAGGCTTCTCAGGCCAGCCGGTTGTTCCGGCAGTAGACGCTTGGGATCAGAATTCTGAAGGAGTACGCACGTGGCACGTGTGAAGAGGGCGGTCAACGCCCACAAGAAGCGCCGGGTTATCCTTGAGCGCGCAAAAGGCTACCGTGGACAGCGTTCACGCCTGTACCGCAAGGCCAAAGAGCAGCTGCTGCACTCGTTTGTGTACAGCTACGGCGACCGCAAGAAGAAGAAGGGCGACTTCCGTCGCCTGTGGATCCAGCGCATCAACGCTGCATCCCGCGCCAACGGCCTGACCTACAACCGTCTGATCCAGGGCCTCAAGGCCGCTGAGGTCGAGGTTGACCGCCGTATGCTGGCCGAGCTGGCCGTCTCTGACGCCAACGCCTTCGCCGCGCTGGTCAAGATCGCCAAGGACTCGCTGCCCGCCGACACGTCCGCTCCGGCCGTTCAGGCTGAGGCCGCACCGGCTGCCAAGAAGCCGGCCGCCAAGAAGGCCGCCGCCAAGAAGCCGGCCGCCAAGAAGGCCGCCGACCAGGCTGCCGAGTAGTACCTGTCGTCGTTCGATAACGACGTCGTTCAGGAACCGGCTGGAAAGCTACTAAGGTTCTTGTATGAACGAAACCGGGCGCCCGCAAGATGTTTTACTCTCCAACCCCCGAGCTGATCGGGTGAGGAAGGTGGCACAGCTTGCCGGGCGCCCGGCCCGTTTAAAGCGCAGCGAGTTCCTCGCGGAGGGCCCCCAGGCTGTCCGGGAAGCCCTGGCCCTGCACCAGAAAAAGCTTGCCGCGGGGGAGCCCGGCATCGTCTATGAGGTCTACGCGAGCGAGGCCTGCCTCGACCGTCACCCGGACCTGGAGACGCTCGCGGAGGGCACCACCGCGTTCCTTGCCACCGACGAAGTGCTGGCCGCGATGGCGGACACGGTCACCCCGCAGGGCATCCTGGCGGTCTGCGGCTTCCTGGACGTGAGCCTTGAGCAGGTGCTCGACGCCGGCCCGCAGCTGGTTGCCGTGCTGTGCCAGGTCCGCGATCCCGGCAACGCCGGCACCGTGCTCCGGGCAGCCGACGCGGCCGGCGCGGACGCCGTCATCCTGACCGCATCCAGCGTGGACATCTACAACCCCAAGGCCGTGCGTTCGACGGCGGGATCCCTCTTCCACCTGCCCGTGGTGCTCGGCGCCGAAATCGAGGAGATCGTGGCCCGCTGCAAGGAACGCGGCATCGGAGTCCTCGCCGCCGACGGCAACGGTGAACTTAACCTGGACCGGCTCCAGGACCAGAACGCGGCCCGACGGCTGGGCGCACCGCCCCGCGAGTCCGTGTACGCGCTGGAGAACCCGACCGCCTGGCTCTTCGGCAACGAGGCCCAGGGCCTCGCCGAGGAAGAACTCGCCCTGGCAGACCACCGGGTGGCCGTGCCCGTATACGGGGCTGCTGAAAGCCTCAACCTCGGCACCGCCGCGACGGTCTGCCTCTACGCCAGCGCCCGCTCACAGCACGACGGTGCAATAAATCCGGCCGGCTGATCTCCTCACGGGTTCGCGGCAGTCGCCCGGCAACAGGCACAAAAGTACGGCGGGGGTCCACTGAAAGGTGGACCCCCGCCGTCGTACGTTTGCGGTTAACTGGTCTTTTTGCGTCCTGTGATGGCGCCGTAGACGAGGGCAACCAGCAGGCCGCCGACAATGGCCAGGAGCCAGGAACCGAGATTCCAGAATTCCATCTTGCCGCCACCAAACAGCAGGTCGCCGATCCAGCCGCCGACAACTGCGCCGACAACGCCGAGCACGAGGCTGGTAACCCAGCCGCCGCCGACCCTGCCAGGCATGACTGCCTTGACGATTGCACCTACTATGAGTCCGAGAATGATCCAGCCGAGAAAGCCCATTACTCCTCCTACATATCGTCGGCATCCAAATGGTGAATCCCGATTATGGCTTCAAGCTAACATAGGCCTGTTTGCTTGTCAGCAGGATCACACCCAATCGTTATCTGCCCGGTGACCTGCGCTGTTGCGGGCCAGTCCGGCCGCCGCAGCGTGTCGGAACAGCGCCGGCCGCGGTGCTCCGCCGGGGCGGTAACGGGTACGGTATTCCTTGTGGGCGCAGGCAACGGCTGGAGTCCACCACCCGGTCGAACCCTAAGGAGAGGCTCTCTTGGCTGCAAATGGCGGTACCAAGGCGATTGTTGCGGCGTTGGCTGCGAACCTGACCATCGCCGTCCTGAAATTCGTCGCGTATTTCCTGACGTTTTCCTCATCGATGCTGGCCGAAGCGATCCACTCCCTCGCTGACTCCGGCAACCAGATCCTGCTGCTTGTGGGCGGCAAGCGGGCCAAGCGGGCAGCGAGCCCGGAGCATCCTTTCGGCTACGGACGCGAGCGGTATATTTACGCGTTCATCGTCTCGATCGTGCTGTTCAGCGTGGGCGGTCTCTTTGCGCTGTTTGAAGCGTGGGAAAAGCTCCAGCACCCCCACCCCATCGAGGGCGCGTTCTGGTGGGTTCCGCTCGCGGTGCTCTTTGGCGCGATCGTCGCCGAATCCGTTTCCTTCCGGACTGCAATCATCGAATCCAACCACGTCCGCGGCAAGCAGGGCTGGGCCAAGTTCATCCGCAGCGCCAAGCAGCCGGAGTTGCCGGTCATCCTCCTTGAGGACTTCGGCGCCCTGGTGGGCCTGGTTTTCGCGCTCTTCGGCGTGAGCATGACGCTCATCACCGGGAACGGCATCTGGGATGCATTGGGTACTGCGATGATCGGTTTCCTGCTGGTGGCCATCGCCGCCGTGCTCGCCGTGGAAACAAAGTCCCTGCTGCTCGGCGAGTCAGCCACGAAGGACGACGTCGCCAAGATCAGGGCGGCCATCGAGTCCGACGGCACCTCGATCATCCACCTCAAGACCCTGCACCTGGGCCCGGAGGAGCTGCTGGTCGCGGCTAAGATCAGCATCGGCCGCTCAGATACAGGCCAGGAGATCGCCAAAGCGATCGACGATGCCGAGACGCGGATCCGCGAGGCGGTGCCGATCGCCCGGGTCATCTACCTCGAACCGGACGTCCAGCGCGTCAGCACTCCGTAGCGGGATCTTCTGCGCCACCAGTTGTTTGAGGGGCCGCTGGTCCGGTTGCCGCTATGCGGGCTACCGGACCAGCGGCCTCTTGCGTTCCACCAGTCCGCTGACGAGGGCGACGGCGAGGCCCAGGACGGCCAGCCCGGCCCCGACCAGGGCCGGTGCGACGTATCCCCACCCCCAGGCGATGACGAGGCCGCCGAGGAAGGCGCCCAAAGCGTTGGCCACGTTGAGGGCCGCATGGTTGAGTGAGGAGGCCAGCGAGGGGGCATCCGGGGAAGCATCCAGCAACCGGGTCTGCAGCGCCGGGACCAGGAGTGCACCGGCGGCGCCGACGACGAAGACCATCACGTAGGCGGACCACGGCCAGTGCACGGCCACGGCGTAGACCACGAGCGCGACGGCAATGCCCGGCAGCACCCAGTAGATCGTGCCCATCACGGACCTGTCTGCGATCCGGCCGCCGACGATGTTGCCCGCCACCATACCCAGCCCGTAGAGGGCGACGACCAGCGGGAGCCAGGCCGCGGGAATGCCCGCAACGGAGGTCATGGTGTGGGCGATGTAGGTGTAGGTGGCGAAGAAGCCGCCGAAACCGACGATGCCGATCAGGATCGCCAGCCAGACCTGGAGCCGTTTGAGGGCGCCCAGTTCGCGGCGGAAGCTCGCATCAGCGTGTGGCTTCTGGAACGGCAGGAACTTCCAGAGCATCACCAGGGTGATGATGCCGATGACGCCCACCAGCAGGAACAACAGCCGCCAGCCATACGCCTGGCCCAGCCAGGTGCCAAAGGGTACGCCGATGACGTTGGAGACAGTCAGGCCGGCCATGACCATTGAAATGGCCCAACCACGTTTGGTCGGTGCGACCAGTGATGCCGCGATCACGGCCGCGACGCCGAAGAAGGCCCCGTGGGGCAACCCGGCGGCGAAGCGCGACACCAGCATGGTGCCGTAGTCGGGGGCGATGAAGGACGTCAGGTTCGCGATGCTGAAGAACAGCATGAGGCCCAGGGCCAGGTACTTCCGCGGCATCTTCGCACCGACGGCAGCCAGCAGCGGGGCCCCGATCACCACACCGAGGGCGTAGGCCGAGATCAGGTGGCCCGCCTCCGGGGTGCTGATGTTGAGCCCCTGCTCCACCTCCTTGAGCAGGCCCATCATGGTGAACTCCGTGGTGCCGATGCCGAATCCGCCCATGGCAAGGGAAACGATGGCGAGGGCAACGTGGCGGGTGCGGGTTTTGGGCGTGGCCGGGGCTTGTGTGGTGATAGTCATTCGTCTGCTTTTCGGTGACGTTCCCGGCTGCAGCCAGGAGAATGCGGCAAATTAAATCTGATGTGTGGTCTGAGGTGTGTAACGGGGCAGGCGCGCTCGGTATTCCGGGTACTCAGGAAGGTGGCCCCCATCCATTCTCCCCTGAAGCGGGCAGCGCCCCTAAATCTGCCCCGGTGGTCCAGATGGGTCCAACCAAGTGCTTCCCGCCGTTGAGGAAGCGCCCCGCCGCCCCGGCGGGCGCTCATTAACGGGTGGCCGGGACGTTCCAGCGGGGGAGGGTCGGGGTCTCCGCGGTGCGGCGTTCCAGTTCGACAGCGACCTCGGTGAGCAGCTCATGGGCGGATTCCGACCCCGCGAGTTGCACGCACTGGGTGAGGGCCGCCTGGAGCAGGTACAGCTCGACGGAGGATATGAGGGGCCAGCGGCGGAATGTTCCGAAAATACTTGAGGGCCGCGACTCCCGAAGCAGGTCTCTGCCGGGCCTGGTCGGCAGCGTCTCATGAATGACCTGTCCGAGGAGCCGGGCTTCCGGCGGGCCAGCCTTCGTAAGTAGTTGCCCAGGCCGCGGGTCGGAGGTGGTCAGTTCACTCAGGTCCACGGAGACGGTGACATCCAATTTGCTGTGCATGGACACTATTTCTCTACAAATCACGAGCGGCCGGCTGCCTGACCACGACCAGAGTACCGCGTCCGGCATGAACGGTGTCAGATTCCTGCCGGGAGTGTGGGTCATCGCCCGGGGCGTCCGGAACCCGGTTGCTGCCACCACAGATCACCTCCCCCGGATGAGGTCCGCGTGCCGGTGCGGCCGGACAATGGTCGTACTTGCCAGTGGCAGGGCTATCTGCCGCATCCCATCTCGGAAAGGAGCCTCCCATGTCGCGAGCACACCCAATCCTTGCAGGATCGATCGCACTCGGGGTCGCCGGCGCACTGCTCACCGGTTGCAGCACTTCCAGCCCCGGCACGAGCGTCAGCAGTGCCCGAGCGGAGAAGAACGTTTCGCAGGCATGCGCTGCTGCCAGTGCCTTTACCGCAGCCCTGACAAATTTCAAGCAGACACTGAAGCCTGGTGTCACCGTGGGGCAGCTCGATTCGGCACGGGACCAGGTCGCGAAGACCTACGACGATCTGATCAAGGCGAGCCAGGACGTCGCGAAGGACGAGGTGGACGCCGTTAAGACGGCTGAAAACAACTTCGACCGAGCCGTCAAGGCTGTTCCCGACGATGCCACCCTGACCCAGGCCGTCAGCTCCCTGCGGGACGAAGCAGCTAACGTGCAGGCCTCGGTCAGCGACCTCCAGACAGCGGCCAAGTGCTAAGGCCCGGAATTTACCGGGTGACTCGTCGTTGGCTGCGTGCCCCGCAGGTAGCGGCGTTAGCGTGCCGCCCCCGCTGAAAGCAGGGAAGTGAAAAATGAGTTTCCGGGAAATCTCTCGGGTTACCGGCCGGAGAATGCCATGAAATCCTTCGAGGCCGAGACCCTGATCAATGCCCGGAACTCCACGGTATGGGAAATCATCACGGACTGCGGCAACTACACCGTCTGGGACTCCGGCATTACCCGCATCGATGGCCACCTGCGCAACGGCGGCCCGATAAGAGTCCGGACCCGTCTGGGCGGGAACCGCACGTTCCGGCTGCGCGTGCAGCAGATACCGGGCGAGGTGATGACCTGGACCGGAGGCCTGCCCTGGGGCCTGTGCAAGAGCGTGTGCACGTTCACACTGACTCCTCGCGGTGGCATGACCCACCTGCGCGTCAGGGATGACTTCACCGGCCCACTGCTGCGCCCGCTTTGGAGCACCGTCCCCGATCTGGAACGGGCCTTCGCCGACTACGTCAGCGCCGTCAAGAAACGCGCCGAACTCCTCGGCAGACACGAAGCCAGGATCCCCGCTGCGCCGGGCCGGCCATGGCCCAAGCCGGGCGAAGGCTCGGGTCCGCTAAGTGCCCGCGAAACTTCGCCGTAGTTGCGGCCGATCCTTTCCTGACCGGCGCCGCGGCGATTCCTGCAGCAAACGCCGGCTTTGTTGACGGGGCGGGGCGATAAAGAGGCGCCATAGACACGCATTCGCGCCGCGCGTATGCTCTTCTCCCCAGCAGTCTCATGCTTCCGGGAGGCCCCAGTGACAAATCGGGACACTGACGACGAACAACACTGCGAGGCTGAGCGGAGGAACTTTCCAGCGAGTCACTTCGGCGTGGGTCCGGACGGGCAGTTTATTCACATCAAGGTCAGGCCCAACTGGAATAACCCCGGCCAAGGGCACACGATGAGCGGGCAAGACGTGTGGTTTGAGGGCCGCACGGTCGATTTCCAGCAAGAATGGAACCTCATAAAAGTATGGCCTCGACTATGATCCGGGCAGCCAAAACGGATCCCCGTCGCTGATTTCTGCGCCGGTCATCCGATTCGCCCCAAGAGCAGCTCGGCAGAGGACCCTGCAGATAGCCCGGACTTGACGTCTTGGCCCCGCGAGCTGTCTAAACTGGAGGGCGTGACTGGACTTATCAGCGTCGTCGGCGGCGCCGTATTGGACTCCCTGGCCCAACCCGGCCGGCTGCTCGTGGCGCGGCGGACGGCGCCCCCGCACTTCGCGGGCATGTGGGAGTTTCCCGGCGGCAAGGTCGAGTCCGGCGAGACGGGCGAGCAGGCCCTGCACCGTGAGCTCCTGGAAGAACTTGGCGTGACCGTCCGGCTCGGCGCCGAACTGGACAGCGGATCCGCCGACGGCTGGCCGCTCAATGAACGCGCGGCGATGCGGGTGTGGTTCGCGGAACTGCTCGACGGCGTTCCCCACCCCCTCCAGGACCACGATGAGCTGCGCTGGATCAACCTCCGGGACCGCGACGAGGTGCTGGGCCTGCCATGGATCCCGGCTGACCTGCCGATCGTCGAGGCGCTGTTGGACAGGCTGCCGGTATCGGACGCCCCGGCCGTTTCCGCGACCTGAGCTGAGCATTCGGGCCGCCGGGGCCCCACCTCTCGCCAAAGCGTGAAGCATGTGACTACGCTGAAGCGAATCGAGAGGAGCAACCCGTGCAGGTCGGTGTCAGACGGGAGCAACGTGCAGGGGAGCGCCGGGTTGCCGCCACACCGGAGACGGTGCAGCAACTCAGGGCCCTCGGCCTGGACGTCGCCGTGGAACGTGGGGCGGGCGCCGAAGCCGGGTACGCGGACGCAGCCTTCGCCGCGGCCGGAGCCTCGATCGTTCCGGAGCTGACCGCCGAATCACTGGATGTCCTGCTGCACGTCCGGCCGCTCGAGCCGGAGAACGCCGGGCGGCTCCGGCCCGGCACCATCACCATCGGGTTCGCCTCACCGGGCTCCGAACTGCCCGGCGTGGGAGCCCTCGCCGCCGCAGGGGTCACCTGCTTTGCGCTGGAGCTGGTGCCGCGCATCTCACGGGCCCAGTCGATGGACGCGCTCAGTTCCCAATCGCTGGTCTCCGGCTACCGTGCCGTCCTGGAGGCGGCTCTGCGCTACCCGCGGTTCTTCCCGCTCTTCATGACGGCCGCCGGAACGATCCCGCCCGCACGGGTGCTTATCCTGGGTGCCGGCGTCGCCGGGCTGCAGGCGATCGGGACCGCGAAACGCCTGGGGGCGCGGGTCTCCGCCAACGACATCCGCGCGGCCTCCGCCGATGAGGTCGCCTCGATGGGTGGCACGTTCATCCACCTGGATCTCGACACTCGAACTGCGGGCACGTCCGCTGAGGGCAGCGGCGGCTACGCCCGGGAGCTTGGCGAGGACCGGGCCACACGCCAGCGCGCCCTGCTGGCCCCCCATGTCGCGGCGGCGGATGTCCTCATCACCACGGCGGCCATCCCCGGCCGGGCGGCACCCCTGCTCGTGACCACGGACATGGTGGCCGGCATGCGGGCCGGTTCGGTCGTCGTGGACCTGGCCGCGGAATCCGGCGGCAACGTCGAGGGAGTCATCGCGGGCCGGGATCTCCAGGTCCCGGTGGACGGCGGATCCGTGACCCCGGTGGGCCTGCAGGACGCCGCCTCCGCGATGCCCTCCGATGCTTCCCGGCTGTTCGCCAAGAACGTCGCAAACCTGCTGGCCCTCATGACCGCCGACGGCAAGGTGGTCCCGGACTTCGACGACGAAGTTGTCGCCGGCGCCTGTTTGACCCACGGCGGCTCCGTTCGGCATGCCGCCACCGCCGAAGCACTGGAGGCCCTCAAATGATGGATCCGATCACGCTGCTGACCGTGGTGGTGCTCGCCGTTTTCGTAGGATTCGAAGTCGTTTCCAAGGTGACCAGCAAGCTGCACACCCCGCTGATGTCCGGTGCCAACGCCATCCACGGCATTATCCTGGTTGGCGCCATCATCGTAGCCGGGCAGGCCAGTGACCCGTGGCTGCTGACGGTCGCCCTCATCGCCGTGGTGCTGGCAACCGTTAACCTGGTCGGCGGATTCGTCGTCACGGACCGGATGCTGGAGATGTTCGGCAGCAGGAAGCCGATCCGGCCCCGTGCCGGCACGGGGGAGGACGGGACGTGAGCGTCCTCGGCCCGGGATGGACCGCCCTGTTCTACCTGGCGGCCGCCGTCTGCTTCATCCTCGCGCTGAAGGGCCTGAGCTCTCCCCGGACCGCCCGGCGCGGCAACGCCATCGGAGCGGCCGGCGCCCTCGTGGCCGTGGTCACGGTGTTCCTCTCCGCGAAACTGGAGAACATCCCGCTGATCATCGCCGCGGTCGCCGTCGGGTCCGCGGTGGCGGTCCCGGTGGCCCGGCGCGTGCAGATGACCCAGATGCCGCAACTGGTCGCCCTGTTCAACGGGGTCGGCGGTGGCGCCGCAGCACTCGTGGCGGTGCTGGAACTTGGCCACAGCGATGACCCGTGGGTGCGGCTGGCTGTGGCGTTCACCATGCTGGTGGGCGCGGTGTCCTTTGCCGGTTCGGGAGTGACGGTCGGCAAGCTGCAGGAGCTGATCAGCACCCGCCCCCTGCTCTTCCCCGGCATGCCGGTGCTGATGGGCGCCGTGGTGGTCGGGGCCGTCGCCGCCGGAGGCTTTGTTGTGGCCACAGGGTCGATCGGCTGGGCGGTGGCGCTGTTGGTACTGGGCCTCGTGGCAGGGCTCCTGCTGGTGCTGCCCGTGGGCGGGGCGGACGTGCCGATCGTGATCTCCCTGCTCAACGCCTTCACCGGCCTCGCGGTCGCGGCGTCCGGCATTGTCCTGGGCAATGTGCTCCTCCTGGTGGCGGGCACGCTCGTCGGGGCCAGCGGTACGATCCTGACCAAGGTGATGGCGGCCGCCATGGGCCGCGGCGTGACGGGCATTATGTTCGGCGCCTTCCGGGGCGGCTCGACGGCGGGATCCACCGTCCAGAGCGACCGGCCGGTGCGCTCCTCCTCGCCCGAGGACGTCGCCGTCCAGCTCGCTTATGCACAGCGGGTGGTGATCGTCCCCGGGTACGGACTCGCCGTGGCCCAGGGCCAGCACACCATAGCCGAGCTGGCCACGGCCCTGACGGCCCGCGGCGTCGAGGTGGTCTTTGCCATCCACCCGGTGGCCGGGCGGATGCCGGGCCATATGAACGTCCTCCTCGCGGAAGCCAACGTTCCCTATGAGGCGCTGAAGGAGCTCGAGGAAGCCAACCCGGAGTTCCCGAACACCGACGTGGCGCTCATCGTGGGCGCCAACGACGTGGTCAATCCTGCCGCCAAGTCCACGCCCGGAGCCCCGATCTACGGGATGCCGATCCTGGAGGTGGCGCAGGCCGGCCAGGTGGTCTTCCTCAAGCGCTCCATGCGGCCGGGCTTCGCCGGGATCGAGAACGAGCTGCTGTTTGATCCGAAGACCACACTCCTGTTTGGCGACGCCAAGGATTCGCTCACCCGGGTCCTGGGCGCCGTGAAAGCCCTCTAGGCAGCCCTCCACCCTTCCGGGCAAACTCCGGAACCCCTCTAGAACAGGGTGGGCTGCGCGGCGTCGCTTGCGGCCCGCTCGCCGCCGCGGAGTGCGGCCGCCTCGGGAATGCTGCCGGCCGGGTACTGCGCTTCCTCGTCCCGGGGATCACTGCTGCCAGGATCGTCGTTGAGGTCGCGGTGGCTGAACCCCTGCGATCCGGAGAAACCATGGCGGGCCTTGAAGTAGCGGATGCGTCCGGACAGCCAGGCCCGGTACTCCGGGGAGGCGTAGGAGCCGGTGCCGTACAGCCGCCGGTACTTGCCGGCGAGCTGCGGGTGTTCCCGGGCGATCCACTGCATGAACCATTCCCGGGTTCCGGGCTTCAGGTAGAGGGCCCCGGCCGTCACGCCGGTGGCGCCCGCCGCAGCCAGGGAGCAGAACAGGGAGTCCAGGGCCTCGTCGCTGTCCGAGAGCCAGGGCAGGATGGGCATGGCCATCACCCCGCACGGCAGCCCCGCTTCCCGGAGCCTTGTGATCAGCTTGAGGCGTGCACGCGGACCGGGTGTGCCGGGCTCCACGGCTTCGGAGAGGCGCTCGTCCGTCATCGCCAGCGAGATGCCCACACCGACGGGCACCTGGGCGGCGGCGTGCTTCAGGAGCGGGATGTCCCGGGCCAGCAGCGTGCCCTTGGTCAGGATGGACAGGGGAGTGCCGGAATCGGCCAGGGCGCCGATGATGCCCGGCATGAGCTGATAGCGGCCCTCGGCCCGCTGGTAGGGGTCCGTGTTGGTGCCGAGGGCCACGTGCTGCCGCCCCCATGAGGGCTTGGCCAGTTCCCGGCGTAGGACCTCTGCGGCGTTGATTTTCACCACCACCTGGCTGTCAAAGTCCAGCCCGGCGTCGAAGTCGAGGTAGGTGTGGCTCTTCCGGGCGAAGCAGTAGACGCACGCGTGGCTGCAGCCGCGGTAGGGGTTGATGGTCCATTCGAAGGGCATCCGCGAACCGGCGACCACTTTGTTGAGCACCGATTTGGCGGTGACCTCATGGAAAGTGACGCCGGCAAACTCCGGGGTGGTCACAGAACGCACCAGCCCGATCAGGGGCAGCAGGGGATCGGTTGTGGTGGACGGGCCGCGCCCGCTCCCGCCTCCGGGTGTCCCGCCTCCGGGTGTCCCGCCTCCGAGTGTCCCGCCGCCCGGTGTCCCGGTCCCCGGGGCACTGTCTTCGGGCGCCGGTTTGAGTGCTTGTGCGTCCCATCTCATGGCTCCATTCGAATGTATGTTCGAGTTTAAGTCAAGGACCCCCGCCGGTCACCGGCACATCCCGCCGGTCACCGGCACATCCCGCCGGTCCCCGCGGGCCCCTCCGGCCACGGCCGGCCCGCACGCCGCCTTGTTAGGCTGGGGCGATGATTCTCCTGACAGGGTTCGAACCGTTCGGCGGCGAAAGCACCAACCCGTCGTGGTCGGCAGCGCGGGAGGCCGCTGCGCGGCTCCGGGCCGAGGGACTCAAGGCGCAGGCCGTCGTGCTGCCCTGCGTCTTTGGCGACGCGGTACGCGTCCTGGAAGCAGCGCTGGAGCAGCACCACCCGGATCTGGTGATCTGCGCGGGCCAGGCCGGCGGACGGTCCCGGGTGTCGCTGGAACGGATAGCGATCAACTGCGACGACGCGCGGATCCCGGACAATGCCGGCAACGCGCCCGTGGACCAGCCGGTGGTCGCCGGCGGACCGGCCGCGTACTTCAGCACCCTTCCGGTGAAGGCGGCGCTCGCGGACCTCCTCACGGCGGGGATCCCCGCCGAGGTCTCCCAGACCGCAGGCACCTACGTCTGCAACCATGTCTTCTACGGGTTGATGCACGCCCTGCGGCTGCGGCCCGGCACACGGGGAGGCTTCGTCCATGTTCCCTACGAGCCGGCCCAGCTGCCGCCGGGCAGCACGGAACCGGCGCTGCCGCTGGAACAGCTTGCGGAGGCGCTCGCCGTCGTCGCCCGCACCACCCTGGCTACGACCGTGGACCTCAGGATCGCCGCCGGCGCCACCCACTAGCCGGCCGGACCCTGCCGGCCCCACGGCGCCTCAGCCGAGCAGTTCCCACACGACGTTGATGGTCGCGCTGATGCTGGATTCTCCGGCCTCCACGGTGAGCGACTCCACCGCGGCGACCCGCTGCATTTTCGCCACCGGGATCGGCACCGGGTAACCGGTCTGCTGCGTCAGGGACACCACCTTGCCCAGCGAGGCCCCGGCGAGGGACGCGAAGTGCCCGGCCGTGGTGAGGGCGTCCTGCCAGGCAGCCTCGCGGGCCCGGGCGGTGACCGCGGCGGGATCAGCGAAGCCGAGCTCCAGCCCGTTGAGCCGGACATCATTGCCGCCGGCCGCCACCGCGGCGGCGATGGCGTCCGACGACGCTCCCAGCTCCCTGAGCCGGACACTCAGCACGCTGGAGGCCAGGTAGCCGGAGACAATCTGGCCCCGGCCCTCCTGCCAGTTCACCTCGGCGCGGACATTGAGCCCCGACGTCGTGATGTCCGGATCCGCCACACCGTGCCCGCGGAGCGCCGCGGTAATGGCCGCCGAGACCCGGCCCGCGTCGCCGTAGGCCGCGCCGACTTCCTCCCGGCGGCACTCGACGCCGATCGAAAGGGTCAGCAGGTCCGGGGCGGCTTCCGCGCTGCCGGATCCGGTGACGGAGATGGTCCTGGGGCTGTCGCTCATGTCATGCCTCGTTCCGCTCGCGGGCCGCCGGGCCCGTCCTGCCGGTCTTCCGGGGTCCGTTGATGTTGGAGTATGGCTTTCGACCGGATGCCTGGATCCGCTCGCTCAGCTCCGGGTAGCCGCCGGCCCGCAGCCCGGCGTGCTGTTCAAAGAAGTTGCGCGAGCCGGGGTGGCCGGTCCGGGCCAGGGACCAGCCTGCGGCGAGGAAATACAGCGGCAGGAACGGGAGGCCCAGGCACCAGGCGTACTGGGTGCAGTGCCGCTCCTCGTGCCCCAGCAGCGTCTGGTTGGCCAGGGCCTCGGCGGGCCCGGCACGGAAAATCACCACATTGCCGACCGTGAAGGCGCCCGCGAAGGGCAGCCGCCAGCGGTACCCGGTGGCGATCAGCAGTCCCCGGGGTCCGCGTCGGACGGGGGCGCGGGCGCAGCCGGCCAGCAGCAACCCCAGCGGGGTTGATGCATTGAGTACATTGGCCAGCTGCCGCAGCCGTTGTCCCGGCGTCATGAGCCCATGCTAGCCGGGGACCAGCCTGCCGGATACGAAGCAGAAGGCAAGCCGGCAGGGGCGGGCGGAGAGGATGGAGGCAGGGACCGGGTGGAGGGGTGCACAGCGGTGCCGCCGGCCCCGGAAGCGCAGTCACGTTCGGGCACCTGAGCCCGTTCAACTAGACTGGTGGGGAATGCCCGCCCGAGCGATTTTGGCGAGCCCTGCCCTTTGTCCACGCGCCGGTCCCTGCTCCCGTTGAGGGTCCTGTGCGTTGGCATGAACCGACTCGTAGCTAAGAACAGTAGATGACTGAAACTTTGCCGGGCGCCGGCGTCCCGAATCCCCTGGATGAAGCCGCCATCACCGCCGCCGTAGACCAGGCCGTTGCCGCCATTACCGCTGCCTCCACGCTCGATGAACTCAAGGCCGTGCGCCTCGCGCACACCGGTGACAAGTCCGCGCTGAGCCTTGCCAACCGCGAAATCGGCGGGCTGCCGAAGGACCAGAAGGCCGCCGCCGGCAAGCTCATGGGCTCATCCCGCGGACGCGTCAACAAGGCGCTCGCGGACCGCACGGCCGAGCTCGAAGCCGAGAACGACGCGCGCATCCTGGTCGAGGAGACCGTCGACGTCACGGCCGCCCCGCGCCGCCGTCGCGCCGGTGCACGCCACCCGCTGTCCACCCTGCAGGAACGCGTCGCGGACATCTTCGTCGGCATGGGCTGGGAGATCGCCGAAGGACCCGAGGTCGAGTCCGAGTGGTTCAACTTCGACGCGCTCAACTTCAAGCCGGACCACCCTGCCCGCGAAATGCAGGACACCTTCTTCGTGGAGCCGCCCGAGGCCCACCTGCTGATGCGCACGCACACCTCCCCGGTGCAGGTCCGTTCCATGCTGGAACGCGAACTGCCCATCTACGTGCTGTGCCCCGGCAAGGTCTTCCGCACCGATGAGCTCGACGCCACCCACACCCCGGTGTTCCACCAGTTCGAGGGCCTGGCCATCGACAAGAAGCTCAGCATGGCGGACCTCCGCGGCACCCTGGAGCACTTCGCGCGGCAGATGTTCGGCGACGAGGCCCAGATCCGGCTGCGTCCCAACTACTTCCCGTTCACAGAACCGTCCGCCGAGCTGGACATCTGGCACCCCGGCGCCAAGGGCGGTCCCAGCTGGATCGAATGGGGCGGCTGCGGCATGGTCAACCCCAACGTGCTCCGCGCCGCGGGCATCGATCCGGACATCTATTCAGGTTTCGCCTTCGGCATGGGCATCGAGCGGACCCTTATGTTCCGCAACGAGGTCGGCGACATGCGCGACATGATCGAGGGCGACGTACGTTTCAGCGAGCACTTCGGGATGGAGATCTAACAGTGCGTATCCCACTTTCCTGGCTGCGTGAATTCGCGCAGGTACCGGCCGGAGCAACGGCCGAAGACGTGATGGCCGAACTGGTCAAGGTCGGCTTTGAAGAGGAAGCAGTCCACCGGCCCACGGACACGCTCCAGGGCCCCATCGTGGTGGGCCAGGTCCTGAGCATCGTCAAGGAACCGCAGACCAACGGCAAAACCATCAACTGGTGCCAGGTCCGGGTAGTCCCCGAAGGGCAGCGGCAGAACCTCACCGGCGAGGGCATCGACCCCTCCGGTGTCCAGGGCATCATCTGCGGCGCGCACAACTTTGTGGAAGGCGACAAGGTGGTGGTCACCCTCCCCGGTGCCGTGCTGCCCGGCGACTTCCACATTTCCGCGCGGAAGACCTACGGCCACCTCTCCGCCGGGATGATCGCCTCCGTACGCGAGCTCGGCATCGGCGAGGACCACGACGGCATCCTGGTGCTGTCCCGGATCGGTCTGGACCCGGAAATCGGCACCGACGCCATGGAGCTGCTCGGTCTCTACGACCAGGCCGCCGAAATCAACGTCACCCCGGACCGCGGGTATGCGTTCTCCATCCGCGGCGTGGCCCGTGAGTACGCCCACGCCACCGGCACGTCCTTCACCGACCCGGCGTCGAAGGTCCAGGCACCCGCGGAACTGGCCGGCGGCTACGGCGTGAAACTCAACGACGACGCCCCGGTCTACGGCAAGCCCGGCTGTGACCGCTTTGTGGCCCGCACCGTCCGCGGCGTCGACGCCACGAAGCCGACACCGCCGTGGATGACCTCCCGGCTGCGGCTCGCCGGCATCCGCTCGATCTCGCTGCCCGTGGACATCTCGAACTACGTCATGCTCGAACTCGGCCAGCCCACCCACTGCTACGACCTGGACACGCTGTCCGGCGACATCGTGGTCCGCCGTGCCGTCACCGGGGAAAAAATCACCACCCTGGACGCCAGGGAACGCACGCTCGACGTCGAGGACCTCCTCATCACCGACGGTTCCGGTGCAATCGGCATCGCCGGCGTGATGGGCGGCGCCGCCACCGAGGTGTCCGACTCCACCACGAACGTCCTCGTTGAGGCTGCGCACTTCGACGAAGTGTCCATCGCACGCTCCCGCCGCCGCCACAAGCTCCCGTCCGAGGCGTCCAAGCGCTTCGAACGCGGCGTCGACTGGCAGGTCGCCGGCGTGGCCGCCCAGCGCGTCGTCGACCTTCTGGTCGAGCTCGCCGGCGGCACCGCCGTGGCCGAGGGGACCGACGTCGGCACCGCGCCGGACGCCGTCAGCGTTGAGCTGCCCGCGGCCTTCGCCGCGGAACGGATCGGCATCGACTTCACCGAGGAGCAGATCCTCACCTCGCTCGAGGACCTGGGGGCCGTCGTCGCGAAGAACGACGGCGGGTACCTCGTGACCGCCCCGAGCTGGCGCAACGACCTCGAAACCAAGGAAGACCTCTCCGAGGAGATCGCCCGGCTGGTCGGCTACGACCAGATCCCGGCGTCCCTGCCGGTCGCGCCGCCGGGACGCGGGCTGACCCGCGTCCAGCAGCAGCGCCGGCGCCTGGTCCAGGCCCTCGCGGCTTCCGGCCTCACCGAGGTCCTCGCGTACCCGTTCGTCTCCAAGGCCGCCAATGACACCTTCGGCGTGTCCACGGAAGGATCGCCGCGGAAGGCCCTCAAGCTCGCCAACCCGATCAGCGAGGAGCAGGGCTACCTGCGCACCTCGATCCTGCCGGGCCTGATCGAAGTCGCCAAGCGCAACCACTCGCGCGGTTTCCGCGACCTGGCACTGTTCGAGGCCGGGCTCGTGTTCCTGCCGGGCGAAACGCTCGGCACCGCCTCGATCCCGCCGCTTGGCATCAGGCCCAGCGACGAAGTGCTGGACGGCCTGTACGACGGCGTCCCGGACCAGCCGCTGTACCTCGCCGCCGTGCTCACCGGACACGACTCGCCGGCGGCCGCCGGTCATGCGCCCCGGGCGTGGGACTGGGCGGATGCCCTGGACATCGCCCGGATCGCCGGCGACGTGCTCGGCGTCGAGATCGTCATCAGCCAGGGCCAGCACCAGGCCTTCCACCCGGGACGGACCGCGCAGCTGGCGCTGCGCACCGGCGCGGTCCTGGGCCATGCCGGCGAGCTGCACCCGAAGCTGCTGGCGGCCCACGATATGCCTGCCCGGTCCGTGGCGCTCGAATTCGATGCGGACGCCCTCTTTGAGGCCGCCGCCGACGTGATCGTCGCCCGGCACATCTCCACGTACCCGGTGGCCACCCAGGACGTCGCCCTGGTGGTGCCGCAGGAGGTGCCGGCGGATGAGGTGCTCAGCGCCCTGCGCGAGGGCGCCGGGGCGCTGCTCGAAGACGTCGCACTCTTCGACGTGTACGCGGGCAAGGGCATCGAGGACGGCAAGAAGTCGCTGGCCTTCAGCCTGCGCTTCCGGGCCGATGATCGCACGCTCACCGCCGACGAGGCATCCGCCGCCCGCGAGGGCGCCGTGGCGGTCGCCCATGAGCGCTTCGGAGCAGTCCAACGCTAAAGCCTAAGGGGCACAGAGGGACCCTCGCCGTCTCCGGAGTCACCGTCCGGTCCGTTCGTCTTGCCGACGTCGGACCGGACGGTGAAGCTTTCCTTGATCCCGCGGAACGCGCACGGGCCGCCGGCATCACGGACCCGGCAACCCGGCGGGACTTCCTGGCCGGCCGGATCGCGCTGCGGGAGTTCGCCGCGGGGATCCTGGCGGTGCGCCCGGGGGACCTGAGCACCGCCTATTCCTGCCCGGACTGCGGAACGGGCCCGGAACTTGACCACGGCCGGCCCGGCTACCGGCTCCGCGAGGTGCCGGCCAGCCTTGCCCTGAGCCTGTCCCGAAGCCACGGCTGGGCCCTGCTGGCGGCCGGTCCGGACCATCCGGCCAGTTCCGTCGGTCGCGCCGGCGCAGCCGGAGTGACGGTCGGCATCGACCTGGAGCACAGCTCCGGCGTGATCTTTCCCGGGTTCGACGACGTCGCCCTCACCCCTGCGGAACGGCAGCTTCTCTCCGCCGTGGCGCCGGACCAGGCGACGCTCTGGCGGACCGCCGCCTGGGCCCGCAAGGAAGCCCTGCTGAAGGCCCGCGGCACCGGCCTGCGGATCGAGCCGGCCTCCGTCGAGGTCTACGCCGAGCGCGGGGACGGCACGCTGCTTATCGACCTGGACACCGTTGCCCTGGGCCTGCCTCCGGGCTTTGCCGGCGCGCTGGCCGTCGTTGGCGATCGATAGCAGCTGCCGCCAGTTTTGGCAGCCCGTGCTACCCGGAATCCGTCCGGATCGAATCCGCCTGAACGGCCCGCCGCACGCCGATTTACGGCGGTATCCAACCCAGTTGTCCTAGCCGCTGAGCGGCAGCGGCGGCAGGGCCTCCTGGTACAGCCACGGGTGCAGCAGCGCCTCGGTGTCGAGGCCGGTCGCGTGGTCCGCGGTGAGGATGAACTGCGGCGTCGAGACGGAGCCATGCCGGTTCTGGCTGGCCCATTCATGCAAAAGGGAGAAGAACGCCAGGTCGCCGCAGCGCAGGCGCAGGGCATGCAGCGCCAGGGCGCCGCGCTTGTACACCCGGTCATCGAACATCAGCTCCGGCCCGGGGTCCCCCACGAGCAGGTCCTGCTTGCCGGCGCTCAGCTTCCGCCACGCGCCGGCGGCCCGGCGGGCCACGGTCATGACGCCGGCCTCTTCGGACCAGATCCATTCCGCATAGCAGGCAAACCCCTCGTGCAGCCAGATGTCCTTCCACGAGGCCGCCGTCAGCGAGTTGCCAAACCACTGGTGGGACAACTCATGGGCGATCAGCCGCTGGGAGTCCCAGTCATCCCCCAGATGGTTGGAGCCGAAGATGGACAGGCTCTGCGCCTCCAGCGGGATTTCCAGCTCGTCCCCCGCCACCACGACCGTGTACTCCGCGAAAGGGTACGGTCCGAAGCAGTCGATGAAGATGCGCATCATCTCGGGCTGCCGCGCCAGACCCGCCCGGGCCGCGTCGGCCAGCGCAGACGGAACGGCCGCGTACTGGGGCACCTGATCCGCCGCAGTGACGGGGTTGAGAGTCAGGAGCTCGTAGCGGCCGATCTGGACCGTGGCGAGGTATGTGGACATGGGCTCGGTCTGCTCGTAAACCCAGGTCTCGCGGCTGGACCGGCTGGTGCGGGCGATCAGCATCCCGTTGCACACGGCCCGGTAGTTCGCATCCGTGGTCACCGAGATCCGGTAACTGGCCTTGTCCAGCGGGTGGTCGTTGCAGGGGAACCATGAGGGTGCGCCGTTGGGCTGGCCCGCCACGAGGACGCCGTCGGTCAGTTCCTCCCAGCCCACTTCGCCCCATAGCCCGCGGCGGGGTGTGGGGTTGCCCTCGTAGCGGATGTCCAGGGTGAATTCCTCACCCGGCAGCAGGCCGGCATCGGGGACGACGACAAGCTGGTCGGCGCGTTGGCTGAACTTCCGGACCCTCCGCCCGCTGAGCTGGATCTTGGTGGCCCGGAGCCCGGTCAGGTCCAGCACAACGGCCGAGGTGGGGCGTTGTGTCACGGCATGCACCAGCGCGCGTCCGTTCAGGCGGTTGCTGCTGAGCTTGTAGTCCAGCTCGAGTTCATAGCGGGTCACCCGGTAGGCATCCGTGCCATGGCCCGGCAGGTAGGGGTCGGGGGAGCCGGCCACATCGTCGGCGGGCAGGCCGCTGCCGGCGCCCGCCGGGGCAGCGGGACTCAGGGGTCTGGGACTCATCAAACCGGCTTTCGGGATTGCAGGTGCAGAACGAACAGCGCGGGGCTACTTCGGCTTGGGAGCCGGCACCGCCGGCCCGCCCCACGGGCTCACCGGATTCCCCATCCAGTAGCTCGCGGCGGGCACCGTCTCGCCCCGCATCACCAGGGATGCCGGGCCCACGGTGCCGCCCTTGCCAATCCGGGCCTGCGGGAGGATGACTCCGTGCGGTCCCATCGTTGCCCCGTCATCGAGCGTAACAGTGTCGATGCTCATGACGCGGTCGTGGAAGAGATGGGTCTGGACCACGCAGCCGCGGTTGACCGTGGAGTTCCGGCCCAGGGTCACGAGGTCCGCTTCGGGAAGCCAGTAGCTCTCGCACCAGGTGCCGGCACCGATCCGTGCGCCCAGGGCCCGCAGCCACCAGACCAGGGCCGGGGTTCCAGCCGCCGAGCGCGCGAACCAGGGCGCGCTGACCATTTCGATGAAGGTGTCCACGACCTCGTTACGCCAGATGAAGGAGCTCCACAACGGATGCTCGCCGGGGCGGATGCGCCCCACCAGCAGCCATTTCGCCACGACGGCGCTGCCGGCTGCCGCGGCGCCGGCGAGCAGGATCACGACTCCGCCCAGGAGCGCAGCGATGCCGTAATTGAAGGCCGTGGCGAGCCAGTCGAAGGCCAGCAGGACCCCGGCGGCGATCGCGACCGTCGCCACGACGGGGACAAAGCGGCACAGCTCCCACAGCGCCCGGGCGATCTTCAGCCTCACCGGCGGCTGATACGTCCTCGTGTCGTCGGAGGCGATGGCCGTGCGCCGGAGCCGGACCGGCGGGCTGCCCAGCCAGGACGTCCCGGACTTCGCCTTCGCGGGAGTTGCCGAGAGCACCGCCACGAGGGAGTTCTTCGGCACGCTGCGGCCGGCCGCGGTCATCCCGGAGTTGCCCAGGAACGAGCGTTTGCCGATCTTGGCGGGGGCGATCCGCAACCAGCCGCCGTCGAGCTCATAGGAGGCCACCATCGTGTCGTCGGCCAGGAAGGCGCCTTCGCCCACCGTGGTCATCTTGGGGATCAGCAGGACCGTGGAGGCCTCGACGTTCTTGCCGATCCTGGCGCCCAGCAGGCGCAGCCAGACGGGCGTGAACAGGCTGGCGTAGATGGGGAAAAGCAGGTCACGGGCCAGGTCCAGGACCCGTTCGGTGGCCCAGACCTGCCAGCCGATCCTGCTGCGCACCCGGTAGTAGCCCTCGGCCAGCCCCAGCCCCAGGAGCCGGGTGGTGAGGAGGATCAGCACGAGGTTGGACAGGAACCAGACCAGGGCCGCCGGCGGCAGGGACAGCAGGAGCTGCGGCAGCGCGGCGGTCAGCGAGGCGCTGCCCCGGATGAAGCCAAAGACCACGAGGGCCGCGGCAGCGGCGGACAGATAGGGAATCAGGGCCAGCGCGGCCGAGGCGGTGGCGAAGCCGGCAAACCAGAGCCGGCCGATCAGCCGGTGCTCCGGGGGAGTCTCCGGCCAGGAGTGTTTGGCCTTGCCCCGCCGCTCGGCCGGGGACCCGGCGACGAGCTGCCCGGATTTCACCTTCCCCAGCACGGCCGAGCCTGGTTCCACCCGGGCCCCGGCACCGATCGTGGCGCCGGGCATCAGGGTACTGCGGGCACCGACCGTCGCGCCGGGCCCGATGCGGATGGCGCCGATGTGGACGATGTCGCCGTCGATCCACCAGCCGGACAGATCGACCTCGGGCTCGACGTTACAGCCGCTGCCGAGCGAGAGCAGGCCGGTGACGGGCGGCAGCGAGTGGAGCTGGACGTCGTCGCCGATTTTCGCCCCGAGGGCCCGGGCGTAATACGGCACCCAAGGGGCGCTGGCCAGGCTCACCGCGCCGGCCAGGTCCTGGATCTGTTCAGCCAGCCAGAGGCGCAGGTGCACCCGGCCGGAGCGCGGGTAGGTTCCCGGCACCACCTTGCGCAGCAGCAGCCGGGCGGCGGCGATGGAGACCAGCATCCGGCCCGCGGGGCTGACGAACACGAGCCAGGAGGCGCCCACCCACCACCAGGACACCGTGGGCGCCGCCGAGAAGCCGGCCAGGGAGGAGAGGAGATTGTTCGCCGCCATGAGGTACGTCAGCCAGCGCATGCCGACCAGGATGTGCAGCGGAACGCCCATCAGGGTCTGGAACGCCTGCGACTTGCGGGCCGTGGGCCGGACCGTGCGTTCCGGTGCCTGGCCCGCGCCGCCCTCGGGCAGCGACTGGCGCGCGGCGTCGATGAGCGCTCCGACCCGGGGAGTGGCGTAGATGTCGGCCACCGTGATGGTGGGGTAGCGCACGCGCAGGGCGGAGACGAGCTGCGCGGCGGCGAGGGACCCGCCCCCGTAGGCGAAGAAGTCGGCGTCCAGGCCGGACACGGTGCTGCCGAGCACCGCACTCCACTGCTCCACGATCCAGGCCGCATCGTCCGGGAGGTTCAGCGGGGCCGCCGCGGCGTCGGCGGCGCCGGCCCCCGCCAGCGGCCACGGCAGCGCGTGCCGGTCGACTTTGCCGCTGGTCTTGGTGGGCAGCGAATCGACCACTGTCAGCAGCGGGATCAGGGGAGCCGGGAGGCTCTCGCCGAGGAGCTCCCGGGCGGCCGCCAGATCGAGCTCCCGGCCGCCGGCGGGGGACAGGTAACCGACGAGAATCTGGTTTCCGGCCGCCGTCGTCTGCACGGCTGCGGCCGCGCCGGCCACATCCGGAAGCGCCTGCAGGGCGGCGTCGATCTCGCCCAGTTCGATCCGGCGCCCGCCCAGCTTGACCTGTTCGTCGGCGCGGCCCTGGAAGATCAGCCCCGCGGCCTCATAGCGGACCAGGTCGCCGGAGCGGTAGGCGCGCGTCCAGCCGAGCGACGGCATGGGGGCATATTTCTCGGCGTCCTTGGCCGGGTCCAGGTACCGGGCCAGGCCAACACCGCCGATGATCAGTTCACCGATTTCCCCTTCTGCGACCGGCAGGGAGTCGGCGTCCACGACGGCGAGGTCCCAGCCGTCCAGCGGCAGGCCGATCCGGACCGGTCCCGGACCGCCCAGCGGCGCAGCGCAGGCGACGACGGTGGCCTCGGTGGGGCCGTAGGTATTCCAGACCTCGCGGCCCTCGACGGCGAGCCGTTCAGCGAGGTCCGGCGGGCATGCCTCGCCGCCGAAAATCAGCAGCCGGACGCTCTCGAGCGACTCCACCGGCCAGAGCGCGGCCAGGGTGGGAACGGTGGACACCACGGTGATGCCGTGGCTGATCAGCCAGGGGCCAAGGTCCATGCCGGTCCGGACGAGGGCCCGCGGCGCCGGGACCAGGCAGGCGCCGTGTCGCCAGGCCAGCCACATTTCCTCGCAGGAGGCGTCGAAGGCCACCGACAGCCCGGCCAGGACACGGTCCTGCGGACCCACCGGTTCGTCCTGGAGGAAAAGCCGGGCCTCGGCATCGACGAAGGCCGCCGAGGAGCGGTGCTGCACCGCGACGCCCTTCGGGGTTCCGGTGGAGCCGGACGTGAAGATGACCCAGGCGTCGTCGTCCGGGCCGGGCAGCCGCGGGTCCGGGAACGGGCGGGGCCGGGAACCCCCCGTCACAATCTCCCCGGCGCCGCGCACCACGCCGGCGACCCGGGCTTCGCCGAACACCAGCCGGGCGCGCTCGTCCGGGTCGTCCGCGTCCACCGGGACATACGCCGCCCCGATGAGGAGCACGGCCAGGATGGAGATATAGAGCTGGTTGGTGCCGGAGGGGACCCGGACGCCGATCTTGTCCCCGGCCCCCAGACCGGCCCGGTGCAGCTCCCGCGCCTTGGCCCGGACCGCCGACAGCAGCTGGGCATAGCTGAGCGATTCGCGGCCATCGTCGAGTGCGGAGGCATCCGGGAAGCGCCCGGCCGTGTCGCGCAGGATGTCGACCAGCGTCCGCTCCGGCGGTGCGGCCAGCGACCCCGGAAGTTGCGCCTGGAAGACCGGGTTTACGGTGGCGAGTGCCCGTGGAAGGCCGCTGCGTTGGGGTTGGTCTTGTTGCTCAGTCACAGGGGGATCGTCTCCGGCCTAGGTGAACGGAAGGTGTCCGGCGTCGCTTTGTGTTAATACTCCGCCTCCGTCCGGTCGTTCGCACGCTCTTTCCCCGACGTGTTCCCCTGCCCTTGGGCGGCGGGAGTCACGGAACCAGGATGACCTTGCCGGTGGTGCGCCGCTGCTCCAGGTCATCGTGGGCCTGGGCAGCCTCCGCCAGATCGTAGCGGGCACCAATCCGGACCTTGAGGCTTCCGTCGGCCACCGCCGCGAAGAGCTCGTCCGAGCGCCAGCGGCGTTCCTGGGCGTTGCGCAGGAAATGGCCAATCGTCGGCCGGGTCAGGTACAGCGAGCCCCCGGCGTTGAGCCGCTGCGGGTCGAAGGGCGGCACCGGCCCGGAGGCGGCTCCGAAGAGCACGAGCGTGCCGCGGATGCGCAGGGCCTCGAGGGAACCGTCGAAGGTGTCCTTCCCGACGCCGTCGTACACCACGTCCGCGCCGGCCCCGTCGGTGAGTTCACGCACCCTGGCGGCGAAGCCGTCGTAGCGCAGCACATGGTCGGCGCCGGCCTCGCGGGCCAACTGCTCCTTGTCGTCGGTGGAGACGGTGGTGATGACGCGCGCGCCCCGGGCCTTGAGCAGCTGGATCAGCAGGAGTCCGACGCCGCCGGCTCCGGCGTGCAGCAGCACGGTGTGGCCGGGCTCGACCTTGAAGGAGGAATTGATCAGGTAATGCGCGGTGATGCCCTGCAGCGGCAGCGCGGCGGCCGTGAAGTCGTCCACGCCGTGGGGGACCGGCAGCGCCTTGTCCTCATCGATCAGGGCGTAGCCGGCATAGCAGTTGACGCCTTCGGCCGTGGCAACCCGGTCGCCGGGGGAAAATCCGGTCACGCCGTCGCCGAGTTCCTCCACGGTGCCCGAGGCCTCCGAGCCGGGGGTGAAGGGGTAACCCACCCTGTAGGTGCCGCTGCGCTTGTAGGTGTCGATGAAGTTCACCCCGACGGCGGCGACCTTCACCAGCAGCTGGCCGGGACCCGGAACCGGGCGTTCCACCGGGGCGAGCGTGAGGACCTCGGGGCCCCCGGCCTCGCGGGCGACGATTGCATGCATCCTGTGTCTCCTTGCCTGGGCGGGAAGATCCGCAATGAACTTCCTGGCTGAATTTCCGGCCGAATTTTCCGGTCCGGGTCTTTCCGGGCCCGGATCTCCGGGCCGCTATCCTGCACCCATCCTAGGGATACCGGCGCCAACGACGAAGTGACGGCCGGTATCCGGCCGTCACTTCGGGTCAAACAGGAAAATCAGGGCCCGGGCAGGAGGCCGCCGCGGAACCGCGCTGCCGCTTAGAAGCGGCGGGTGACGGTCGCCATCGGGCACTCGAAGTGGCGTCCGGCGGAGAGTCCGACGTCGTTGAGGTAGCGGACGATGATGCCGTACGACTGCATCAGCGTCGTCTCGGTGTAGGGAACCTGATGCTTCGCGCAGAACTCGCGGACGATCACGGCGGCCTTGTCGAGCTGCGGCCGGGCCATGTCCGGGAAGAGGTGGTGCTCGGCCTGCCGGTTGAGGCCGCCGAGCAGGATGTCCATGAAGCGGCCGCCGGAGATGTTCCGGGACGTCAGGACCTGGCGGCTGAAGAAGTCCACGCGGCTGTCGGCCGGCAGGACCGGCATGCCCTTGTGGTTCGGGGCGAAAGAGGCGCCCATGTAGAAACCGAAGACGGCGAGCTGGACCGCGATGAACGCGAGCGCCATGCCCCACGGCAGGAAGGTGAAGGCGAGCACCGGGAGCAGGCTCAGGCGGACCACGAGGATCGGAATCTCAACCCAGCGGTGCGTGACCTTGGCGCGCTGGAAGATGAATTTGATCGAATCGATCTGCAGGCCCAGGCCCACCAGGAACAGCAGCGGGAAGAAGAACCAGCCCTGCTTGCGGGTGAGGAAGGAAAGCCGTCCCTGCCGCGTGGCGGCGGCTTCCGGGAAGAAGGCAATGGCGCCGGTGGCGATGTCCGGGTCCTTCGAAATCACGTTCGGGTGGTTGTGGTGGGCTCCGTGCTTCTGCTCCCACCAGGAGTAGCTGATCCCGGCGACCGAGGTGGCCAGCAGCCGTGCGGCCCAGTCATTGGCGCGGCGGGAGGCGAAGATCTGCCGGTGTCCGGCCTCGTGGGCCAGGAAGCTCAACTGGGTGCAGAGGATGCCCAGGGCCGCGGCGATGAGGAGCTGGAACCAGCTGTCACCGATCAGCGCGAAGCCGAACCAGGTGGCGGTCATCAGGAGGACCAGAACGGAGAACACCGTGATGTAGAAGCCGACGCGGCGTTCCAGCAGGCCTGCGGCCTTGACGGTTTTCAGGAGTTCCGAGTAGCTCAGGACAACGGCGTTCGGCTGCCGGATACGGGATTTCGGTCGCTCCGGCGTGGCGGTAGTGAGGGTCATGTAGCGCGTGCCTCGAAACTGTAACGGGCAACGCTGCGCCCGACACTCGGACTGCAAGATTGGGGGTCACCCTATACCAAGCATACGCCCCCGGACTACACTGCCCTCCCGAATCGGAACGATCGGCCGGGCGCGGAGGGTGTGCAGAGGGGCCCGCGGGGTGCCTTCCGGTCCGTGCCGGACATGGGGCAATGGATGCATAAATATCGGCATCTATGCATACTCTTGCTGTATAGTCGGTGCTATGACTATTTCTGTAGCCGTCTCCGGCGCAAGCGGTTATGCCGGCGGCGAGGTGCTGCGGCTCCTCGCCGGTCACCCCGACGTTACGATCGGCGCCATCACGGCCCACAGCAACGCCGGTTCCAGACTAGGGGAATTGCAGCCCCATCTCCACGGTCTGGCGAGCCGGATCCTGGAAGACACGACGGTGGCGAACCTGTCCGGACACGACGTCGTGTTCCTGGCCCTGCCGCACGGCGCCTCCGCGGAGATCGCGGCGCAGCTGCCGGCCGGAACGCTCGTCATCGACGCCGGCGCCGACCACCGGCTCTCCGATGCGGCCGCCTGGGAGAAGTTCTACGGCTCCCCGCACGCCGGAACCTGGCCCTACGGGCTGCCGGAGCTTCCCGGCCAGCGCGAGGCGCTCCGCGGCGCCAAACGGATCGCCGTGCCGGGCTGCTACCCGACGTCGGCCCTGCTGGCGCTCACCCCGGGCTTCAGCAACCACCTGCTGCAGCCGGACGACGTCGTCATCGTTTCCGCGTCCGGCACCTCCGGGGCCGGCAAGGCCGCCAAGGTCAACCTGATCGGCGCCGAGGTCATGGGCTCGATGAGCCCGTACGGCGTCGGCGGCGGACACCGGCACACCCCGGAGATCGAGCAGGGGCTTTCGGCGGCCCTGAACGCGCCGGTCACGGTGTCCTTCACCCCCACGCTGGCCCCCATGAGCCGGGGCATCCTCACCACCGCGACGGCGAAGATCCGGCCCGGCGTCACTGCTGAGGAACTCCGCCACGCCTGGAGCGAGGCCTACGACGACGAGCCGTTCGTCCACCTGCTCCCGGAAGGCCGCTGGCCCTCCACCAAGTCGGTGCAGGGATCCAACCATGCGGTGATGCAGCTGGCCCTCGACGGGCACACCGGCCGCGTCATCGTCACCTGTGCCATCGACAACCTGACCAAGGGGACCGCCGGCGGGGCCGTGCAGTCCATGAACATTGCCCTCGGCCTGGCGGAAACCGCCGGCCTCGATCTGCAGGGAGTCGCACCATGAGCATCACCGTCCCCCAGGGATTCCGCGCAGCCGGCGTCACGGCCGGCCTGAAGTCCTCCGGCAACCCGGACCTGGCCCTCGTCGTCAACGACGGCCCCGCCAAGGCCGCTGCCGCCGTGTTTACCTCCAACCGGGTGGCCGCCGCCCCCGTGCACTGGTCCCGCGAGGTCGTCAAGGACGGCCGCGTGGACGCCGTGATCCTGAACTCCGGCGGAGCCAATGCCTGCACCGGCCCGCAGGGTTTCCAGAACACGCACGCCACCGCCGAGAAGACCGCCGAGGCGCTCGGCGTCTCCGCCACCGACGTCTTCGTCTGCTCCACCGGCCTGATCGGCGAGCAGCTCCCGATGGACAAGATCCTCGCCGGTATCGGCGCCGCCACCGCAGCGCTGAGCACCGATGGCGGACCCGACGCCGCCACCGCGATCATGACCACGGACTCCGTGCCCAAACAGGCGCTCTTCCTCGGCGCCGATGCCGACGGCAAGGAATTCACCATCGGCGGGATGGCCAAGGGCGCCGGGATGCTCGCCCCCGGGCTCGCCACCATGCTGGTGGTCCTCACCACGGACGCCGACGTCCAGCCGGAGATGCTCGACGTCGTGCTCCGGGACACCACCCGGGTCACCTTTGACCGGGCGGACTCCGACGGCTGCATGTCCACCAACGACACCGTGGTGCTGCTGGCCTCCGCCGCCTCCGGCGCCGTGCCGTCCGCCGTCGACTTCGGCAGGGGCCTGACCCAGGTCTGCGCGGAACTGGCCCGCAAGCTGATCGGCGACGCCGAAGGCGCCAGCCACGACATCGCGATCCGCACGTTCAATGCCGCCAGCGAAAAGGACGCCGAAGTGGTCAGCCGAGCCGTCGCCCGCTCCAACCTCTTCAAAGCCGCGATCTTCGGCAAGGACCCCAACTGGGGCCGGGTGCTCTCCGCCGTCGGAACCACCGACGCCGCCTTCGAACCCGACCGGCTCAACGTGTCCATGAACGGCGTGCAGATCTGCCGCAACGGCAGCATCGGCGATGACCGCGGCCTCGTGGACCTGGAACCCCGCGAAGTCCGGGTCGACATCGACCTCCAGGCCGGCGAGGCCGAGGCCACGATCTGGACCAACGACCTCACCCACGAGTACGTCCACGAAAACAGCGCCTACTCCAGCTAGGCAGTTCCCGGAGGGACGAACAGCATGAACACCCAGACCCGCGAGACCACCTCCACGTCCGATGCCCAGAGCAAGGCCGGCACCCTGATCGAGGCACTGCCCTGGATCCAGCGCTTTGCCGGCACCACCATGGTGATCAAGTACGGCGGCAACGCCATGGTCAACGACGAGCTCCGCCGCGCGTTCGCCGAAGACGTCGTCTTCCTGCACCACGTCGGGATCCACCCGGTGGTGGTGCACGGCGGCGGCCCGCAGATCAACGCCATGCTTAGCCGGCTCGGCATCGAATCCGAGTTCAAGGGCGGGCTGCGGGTCACCACGCCGGAGGCCATGGACGTGGTCCGCATGGTCCTGACCGGCCAGGTCGGTCGCGAGCTCGTCGGCCTGATCAACTCCCACGGCCCCTACGCCGTCGGGATGTCCGGCGAGGACGGCGGCCTGCTCCGCGCGGTCCGGACCGGCACCATCATCGACGGCGAAGAGGTGGACCTGGGCCTGGTCGGCGAAGTGATCGGCGTGAACCCGGAGGGAATCCTGGACATCGTCGCGGCCGGGCGTATCCCGGTGATCTCCACGGTCGCGCCGGAAATCTTCGAGGACGGCAGCGGCGACCCCGGCGCCAAGCAGGCGCAGACCACCGGCCAGGTGCTGAACGTCAACGCGGACACCGCCGCCGCGGCCCTGGCCGAAGCTCTTGGCGCCTCGAAGCTGGTCATCCTCACCGACGTCGAGGGACTCTTCGCCAACTGGCCGGACCGCTCCTCGCTGATTTCCTCGCTCACCGCGTCGGAACTGCGCGAACTGCTGCCGCGCCTGGAGTCAGGGATGATCCCGAAAATGGAAGCCTGCCTCAAGGCCGTTGAGGGCGGCGTCGAACGCGCGCACATTGTCGACGGCAGGCTGCCGCACTCGATGCTCCTGGAAACCTTCACGACGGCGGGCATCGGCACCCAGGTCGTCCCTGACGAGGAGAACAAATGAACCCGACCGAAACAGCACCGACCACGGATCTCGAGCACTCCCCGGTCGGGGATGGGCCCACAGCGGCAGGGGCCCCGGTCCGAGCTAGCGAGGAGGGGGAGCTGCTGGGGATGGTCCACTCCCGCGCCACCGGCGCGCAGTGGCTGTCCCGCTACAACTCCTCGCTGCTGGGCGTCTTCGGCACCCCGCAGCGGGTCCTGGTCCGCGGCGCCGGCTGCCTGGTCTGGGACGCCGACGGCAAGGAATACCTGGACCTGCTCGGCGGGATCGCGGTCAACGCCCTGGGCCACGCGCATCCCTTTGTCACCTCGGTGATCTCCAGCCAGCTCGCCACCCTGGGCCACGTCTCCAATTTCTTCACGAGCCCCACCCAAATCGCGCTGGCCGAGAAGCTGCTGGAGATCACCAAGGCCCCGGCCGGGTCCAAGGTGTTTTTCGCCAACTCCGGCACCGAAGCCGTCGAGGCTGCCTTCAAGCTGGCGCGGCGCAACTCCGGCGCCGACAATACAGCGAAGCCGCGGACCCGGATCATCGCACTCGAGGGCGCCTTCCACGGCCGCACGATGGGCGCCCTGGCGCTGACCGCGAAGGAAGCCTACCGGGCGCCGTTCGCCCCGCTTCCCGGCGGCGTCGAACACATTCCCTTCGGCGACATCGACGCCCTCCGCGCCGCGGTGGACGACACCGTCGCCGCGGTCTTCCTCGAACCGATCCAGGGCGAGGCCGGAGTCCGCCCGCTGCCCGCCGGCTATCTGCGGGCGGCCCGGGAGGCCACCAGCGCCGCCGGTGCCCTGCTGATCCTGGACGAGGTCCAGACCGGCATCGGCCGCACCGGCAAGTGGCTCGCGAGCGAGGACGCCGGGATTGTGCCCGACGCCGTGACCCTCGCCAAGGGCCTCGGCGGCGGCTTCCCGATCGGCGCCCTCGTCACCTACGGCCCCGACACGTCCGCCCTGCTGACCGCCGGCCAGCACGGGACCACGTTCGGCGGCAACCCCGTCGCCACCGCCGCGGCGCTTGCCACCCTGCACGTGCTGGAAAACCAGCAGGTCCTGGGCCACGCCCGGGAGGTGGGGGAGCACTTGCGTGCCGGCCTCGCCGCGGTCGGCGGGGTAACCGAGGTCCGCGGCGAGGGGCTCCTGATCGGCTTCGATCTGGACGCCGACGTCGCCCCGGCCGTCGTGACCGCCGGTCTCGCGGCGGGCTTCATCGTCAACAGCCCCGGCCCGCACACCATCCGCCTCGCACCGCCGCTGATCCTCACCACCGAACAGGCCGACCGCTTCCTCGCGGCACTGCCCGCCCTCCTCCAGACCGCAAAGGACGCCCAGTGACCGCGACTGAAACTTCGAAGAGCCGGACCCGCCACTTCCTCAAGGACACGGACCTCACCCCGGCCGAGCAGGCCGAGGTCCTGGACCTCGCCGTCCGGATGAAGGCCGCCCCGTACAGCGTGCAGCCCTTCGCCGCGGAGGGCAGCGGACGCCAGACCGTCGCCGTGATCTTCGACAAGACCTCCACCCGGACACGGGTGTCCTTCGCCGCCGGCGTCGCCGACATGGGCGGCAACGCGCTGATCATCAACCCGGGCGAGGCGCAGATCGGCCACAAGGAATCGGTCGAGGACACCGCCAAGGTCCTGGAGCGCATGGTGTCCACCATCGTCTGGCGCACCGGCGCCCACTCCGGCCTCGTGGCCATGGCCGCAAATTCCCGGGTGCCGGTCATCAACGCCCTGTGCGACGACTACCACCCCTGCCAGCTCCTCGCGGACCTGCTCACCATCAAGGAACACAAGGGCGCACTGGCAGGCCTGACCATGAGCTACCTCGGCGACTGCGCCAACAACATGGCCAACTCCTACCTGCTGGCCGGCGTCACCGCCGGCATGCACGTCCGCATCGCCGGCCCGGAAGGCTACCTGCCGTCCCCGGCCATCATCGCCGCGGCCGAAGACCGTGCGGCGGAAACCGGCGGCTCGGTGCTCGTCACGGTGGACGCCGCCGAGGCGCTGCTCGGCGCCGACGTCGTCGCCACCGACACCTGGGTGTCGATGGGCCAGGAGGACGAGAAGGAAGCCCGGCTGCAGCTGTTCCGCGGCTATGCCGTGGACGAGGCAGCGATGAAGCTCGCGGCACCGGACGCCGTCGTGCTCCACTGCCTGCCCGCCTACCGCGGCTACGAGATCGCCGCGGCCGTCATCGACGGCCCGCAGGCCGTCGTCTGGGACGAGGCCGAGAACCGGCTGCACGCCCAGAAGGCACTGATGGCGTGGCTGATGCACCGCTCCGGCCTGGCTATTGTCGAGGGGCTGGCGCCGAATCGGACGCTGACACCGAAGGCGCTCGGATAGTGTCCGTCCAGCCCGCCTCGCCGGGGGCCAGCCCGGCCACCAAGACGGCCCGGCAGGCGCGGATCACCGCGATCCTCACCGGCGAGTCGGTCCGCTCGCAGGCCGAACTGGCGGCGCTGCTCGCGGACGACGGCGTCCAGGTCACCCAGGCCACGCTGTCCCGGGACCTCGTGGAGCTGGGCGCGGTGCGGGTGCGCGGCAAGGACGGCGTGCTCGTCTACGCGGTGCCGGGGGAGGGCGGGGAACGCGCGGCCAAGAGCGGCGTCACCCAGGAGATCCTCGACGCGCGGCTGGCCCGGCTCTGCGCGGAACTGCTGGTCACCGCCGAAGCGTCCGCGAACATCGTGGTGCTCCGGACGCCGCCGGGCGCGGCCAACTTCCTGGCCCTCGCGATCGACCACTCGGTGATGCCGTCCATCCTCGGCACCATCGCGGGCGACGACACGGTGGTGCTGGTCACCCGGGACCCGCTCGGCGGAGCCGACGTGGCCGCCCGCTTCCTGCAGCTCGCCGAGGAAGCCGGCGCCGGCTGACGGCAGCCGGCCTGAAGATTGGGCCTGCCACAGGGATGTGACAGGCTTTCAGTAGACAAGCTTTCCCCCCGACATTTTCCCCAAACAACTAAGGAGCATTTCAAGTGACTGAGCGTATTGTGCTGGCCTACTCCGGTGGCCTGGATACTTCCGTAGCCATCGGCTGGATCGGCGAAGCGACCGGCGCCGAGGTTATTGCCGTGGCGGTCGACGTAGGACAGGGCGGCGAGTCGCTGGAGACGATCCGCCAGCGCGCCCTGGGCTGCGGCGCCGTCGAGGCCTACGTCGCCGACGCGAGCGACGAGTTCGCCAACGAGTACTGCATGCCCGCGCTGAAGGCCAACGCCCTCTACCAGGGCCACTACCCGCTGGTCTCCGCGATCTCGCGCCCGGTGATCGTCAAGCACCTCGTCAAGGCCGCCCGCGAATTCGGCGCCACCACGGTGGCCCACGGCTGCACCGGCAAGGGCAACGACCAGGTCCGCTTCGAAGTCGGCATCCAGACCCTCGGGCCGGACCTGAAGTGCATCGCCCCGGTCCGCGACCTCGCCCTGACCCGCGACAAGGCCATCGCCTTCGCCGAGGAAAAGGGACTGCCGATCGAGACCACCAAAAAGAACCCGTACTCGATCGACCAGAACGTCTGGGGCCGCGCCGTCGAAACCGGCTACCTCGAGGACATCTGGAACGCCCCCACCAAGGACATCTACGACTACACCGCCACCCCGGAATTCCCGCCGGCACCCGATGAAGTCATCATCTCCTTCGAGGCCGGCATCCCGGTCGCGATCGACGGCGCCAGGGTCACCCCGCTGCAGGCCATCAAGGAACTCAACCGCCGCGCCGGTGCTCAGGGCGTCGGCCGGATCGACGTCGTCGAGGACCGCCTCGTCGGGATCAAGTCCCGTGAAATCTACGAGGCACCGGGAGCGATGGCGCTGATCACCGCGCACAAGCACCTCGAGGACATCACGGTCGAGCGCGAGCAGGCCCGCTTCAAGGCAACCGTCGGCCAGCGCTGGTCCGAGCTGGTCTACGACGGCCAGTGGTTCTCGCCGCTCAAGCGCTCCCTCGACGCTTTCATCGAGGACACCCAGCGCTACGTCACCGGCGACATCCGCATGACCCTGCACGGCGGCCAGGCGATCGTCAACGGACGCCGCTCCGGGACCTCGCTCTACGACTTCGACCTCGCCACCTACGACACCGGCGACACGTTCGACCAGTCAATGGCACGCGGCTTCATCGAGCTGTGGGGCATGTCCGCCAAGGTTGCCTCCAGCCGTGACCTCCGGGTCGCAGGGCAGTAGCCCCGTGGCTGAGTCGGAAACCACCAAGTCCGCAGCGACAAATACGGGTGCGCTGTGGGGCGGCCGGTTCGCCGGCGGCCCCGCGGACGCCCTCGCCGCGCTGAGCAAGTCCACGCACTTTGACTGGCGGCTGGCCCGCTACGACATCGCCGGGTCCAAGGCGCACGCCCGCGTGCTGCACAAAGCCGGCCTGCTCGACGACGCCGAGCTCGAGGGCATGCTGGACGCCCTGGGCCGGCTGGACGAGGACGTCGCCTCCGGCGCCTACCTGCCGGCGGAGTCCGATGAGGACGTGCACGGTTCGCTGGAACGCGGACTGATCGAGCGTGCCGGCACCCAGCTCGGCGGCAAGCTCCGCGCGGGCCGGTCCCGCAACGACCAGGTGGCCACGCTGGGGAGGATGTTCCTGCGCGACCACGCCCGGATCATCGCCCGCGGCGTGCTCGCCACGATCGATGCCCTCGTGGAGCAGGCCAGGGCGCACCAGGGCGTGGCCATGCCCGGCCGCACCCACCTGCAGCACGCCCAGCCGGTGCTGCTCAGCCACCACCTGCTGGCCCACGCCTGGGCGCTGCTGCGCGATGTGCAGCGGCTGGCGGACTGGGACAAGCGCGCCGGCGTCTCGCCCTACGGCTCGGGTGCCCTCGCGGGCTCCTCCCTGGGCCTGGACCCGGAGGCCGTGGCCGCGGACCTGGGCTTCTTCTCCGCCACGCACAACTCGATCGACGGCACCGCCTCCCGCGATGTCTTCGCCGAGTTCGCTTGGATCACGGCCATGATCGGCGTGGACCTCTCCCGCGTGTCGGAGGAAGTGATCCTGTGGGCCACCAAGGAGTTCTCCTTCGTCACCCTGCATGATTCCTACTCCACCGGCTCCTCGATCATGCCGCAGAAGAAGAACCCGGACGTGGCGGAACTGGCGCGCGGCAAGGCCGGCCGGCTGATCGGCAACCTGACCGGGCTGCTAGCGACCCTGAAGGGACTGCCGCTCGCGTACAACCGCGACCTGCAGGAGGACAAGGAACCGGTCTTCGACGCCGCCGACACGCTGGAGGTCCTGCTCCCGGCAGTCTCCGGCATGATCGCGACGCTGAAGTTCAACACCGAACGGATGGAGTCCCTGGCGCCGCAGGGCTTCGCGCTGGCCACGGACATCGCCGAATGGCTGGTCCGCCAGGGCGTTCCGTTCCGTGAGGCGCACGAGCTCTCCGGTGCCGCGGTCAAGCAGGCCGAAAGCCGCGGCGTCGAACTCTGGGACCTCACGGACGGGGAATACGCCGCCATCTCCGGGCACCTGACGCCGGAGGTCCGCACGGTCCTGTCCACCGAGGGTTCGCTGAACAGCCGGAACTCCCAGGGCGGCACCGCGCCGGCCGCCGTCGAACGCCAGCTGCTGGCCCTCGAGGGTGAGCTCGCCGGCGTCCGCGGGTACGCGGGGTAGCACCCAACACGCTCTCTCAGTTCCTGCATCATTTTGGTCAACGCTCTCTCACTTTCGCCAAGAAAGTGAGAGAGCGTTGCCGATATTCATGCAACAACTGAGGGAGCGTTGTGCGTTTACCGCCGAAGACTCCCCGTTATCATGGCGCCATGAGCGAAACGTTCCGCCTGCTGCTGCGCGCCCTGCCCGATTTCCCCGAACTGCTCCCGGACTTCGACCCCGGCACCGCCCCCGCGGACCCGGCGGAACTCTTCCGGCTCTGGCTCGAGGAGGCGCTGGCCGCCGGTGTCCCGCAGCCCAACGCCTGCAGCCTGGCCACAGCGGATGAGCTCGGGCGGCCGTCCTCCCGGATGCTGATCCTCAAGGACATCGACGCCGACGGCTGGCACTTCGCGACCTCCCGGGCATCCCGCAAGGGGCACGAACTCGCGGCCAACCCGCACGCCGCTCTGAACTTCTTCTGGCAGCAGCAGGGCCGGCAGGTCCGGGCGGCCGGCGGGGTGGTGGAGCTGTCGGCCGAGGCCTCGGCTGCGGACTGGCACGCCCGGCCCGGTGCGGACGGCAGCGACAACCCGGACTGGCAGCTGTACGCCCTCCGACCCCGGGAGATCGAGTTCTGGCAGGCCCGGCACGACCGCCGGCATCTCCGCCACCGCTACGGGCCGGAGTCTTTCAGTTAATCGGCATTTATCCAGGGTGTTGGCATGACCTTCGTACTAGGATGATCGCCATGACCACCATCACCCCGGAAAAACTCCTGGACGAACTCCGCCGCGCCGCCGGCGACGTGGCTGGAATCAACGCCACCTTCTCCGACGAGGACGTCAAGGCCCCCTCGGAACTGCCGGGCTGGACGCGGGGCCACGTGCTGGCCCACATCTGCGGGATCGCCAATGCGATGGCCCGCCAGCTGGAATACGCCGCCCGGGGCGAGAGCATCGAGCTCTATGACGGCGGCTACGAGGGCCGGACCCGCGCCATCGAGATGGCTGCCGGTCACACGATCGCGGAACACCGGGCCGATGTGGACGCCGCCCTGGACCGGGCGCTGCAGGCCTTTGGCGCACTGGACGCCGCCGGCTGGCAGGCGCCCATCAGCTACCGCGGAGGCGTCGTATTCGACGGCGGACTGGCGCTCTGGCGCGAGCTCGTCATCCACGCCACCGACCTCGGCACGGGCCGCGGCCCGGAAACCTGGAGCCGGTCGTTCTGCGAGCACCTCTTCGATTTCCTCGCCGCGCGGGTGCCGGAAGGACAGCGGTTCGTGCTCCAGCCGCTTGGCCTGCCGGCAGTGTCGATCGGGGCCCCCGGCGGCCCGTCGACCGCCATCAACGGAATGCTCACCGATATCGCGGCCTGGCTCGCGGGACGCACCCCGACCCTTGGCAGCCTGCGCGCCACCGCGGCAGCCGACGGCGTGGACCTCCCGGCGCTGCTGCCCTGGCCGGCCGGGGTGCCCGTCACCCCGTAGGTCCCTCGCCGCGACTCGCGCCGAGGTGACATTACGCGCCCATGATCCGCCGCAACATGGGCGCGAGGTCTCACCTCGGCGGCGGGCGGACGGGACTCGCGCTGAGGTGACGTTTCGCGCCCATGATCCGCTGCAACATGGGCGGGAGGTCTCACCTCGGCGGCGGGCGGACGGCGCTATGCCATGTCGGCGGCCTGCCGGCGTTCCCGGTCAAGCAGGCTTTCCTTGATGGCCAGCCCCCAGCGGAAGCCGCCCAGGCTGCCGTCGGTGCGAATCACCCGGTGGCAGGGGACAAACAGCGCTGCCGCGTTGAAGGCGCAGGCACTGGCCGCGGCGCGCACGGCTTTGACGTTGCCGGACAGCTCCGCGTACTCGGTGTAGGTCACAGGGTGTCCCGGCGCGACCGTCCGGAGCACATCCCACGCGTGGCCCCGGAACGGACCGGACTTCTGCTGCACCGGCACCGCCATGGCGGGTCCGGGGTTCCCGGCATAAAAATCCTCCACGGCCGCCGAGATGCTGCCGAGCCCGGTGACGGTCTCGTAGTCCGCGGGGAGCAGCTCCGGATGGATCTGGCCGGTCAGCTCGCCGGGAACGGCAGTCCACCCCGAGGCCAGCACGGTCCCGTCCCGGGCGATGATGGTGAACGGGCCGTCCGGGGTGGACATGGTCAACAACTGGGCTTTCATGGGATCGCTTTCCTTGGAGTCTGCGGTGGGGCCTGCGCTGAAGTGTGCGTTGGAGCCTGTGGTGGTGGCTGAGTCTGCGCCGGGGACGGCTTGCGCGCCGCGGCCTGGGCCGCCGCTGCAGCGCGCCAGAGGTGCATCGTGGCGTAGGAGCGCCAGGGGCTGAGCTCCCGGAAGTCAGGACTCAGGGGTCCTTCGGGAGCTGCCGCGCCGTCCGTCTCCCGGGCGAGTGAGCGGATGCCATTGCGCACCGCGGCGTCGTTGGCCAGGAAGACGTTCGGGGCGCCGATCACGCGCATCGCCACGTAACCAACCGTCCACGGCCCCACACCGGCGAGGGGCAGCAGTTTGGATTCCAGCCCGGGCAGGTCGTCGCCGTAGCCGAAGTCGAGCCCGCCCGAGGCCATCGCCGCCGTGGCTGCGCGGACCGAATCGATGCGGCGCTGCGGTCCGCGGAGCAGCTCGAAACCGTGCCCGGCAATCTGCTCCGCGGTCGGGAACAGCCGGTGCAGGCCGTCCGCCGGCACCTGGCTCTCGCTGCCGGCCGCGGACAGTTGGGTGAGGGCGGTACGGGCCGCGGCGACGGTGATCTGCTGGCCGATCATGGCCCGGACCAGCAGCTCCTGCGGGTCTAGTGCGCCCGGCATCCGCATCCCGGCGGTCGCGGCGACGCTGGCTGAGAGCCGCGGATCGGACCCCAGCGCACTGTCGATGGCGACCGGGTCGGCATCGAGGTCCAGCAGCCGGCGGACCCTGCTGAGCAGGGGCGGCAGGTCCCGCAGGTCGACGGCGCCGATGGTCAGCACGAGCGGGCGGCCCGGGGACCCGGCGTCGTAGTCCACCCGGAAGCGGGCGTCGCCGTGGGCCAGGCGCAGGGTCCGGGAGTAGGACGTGGACGAGCCTTCCTCGATGCTGGGGATGGCCCGGACCGCGAGGAAGTCGAAGACGCCCGGGTCGAACGGCTCGCGGTACGGCAGGTTCAGCGTCAGGGCCGTCGTCGACTGGGCGGCCGGGCCCGACGGACGGTGGTGCCGGGCCGTGGCCCGCAGCGCCGAGGGTGTCATGGCGAAGACCTCGCCGATGGTTTCGTTGAACTGGCGCACGCTGCTGAAGCCGGCGGCGAAGGCAATGTCGGCGACTTTCATCGTCGTGGAGACGAGCAGGGTGCGGGCGGTCTGGGCCCGGCCGGCCCGGGCCAGCGACAGCGGTCCCGCGCCGAGTTCGTGGCTCAGGATCCGGTTGAGCTGCCGCGAGGAGTAGCCCAGCCGGGCGGCCAGCCCCTCCACGCCGTCGCGGTTGATCACACCGTCGTTGATGAGCCGCATTGCGCGTCCGGCGATGTCGGAGCGCACGTTCCAGGCCGGCGTGCCGGGGACGGCTTCGGGCAGGCAGCGCTTGCAGGCCCGGTACCCGGCGTCGTGCGCGGCGGCGGACGTTTCGTAGAAGGTGACATTCCCGGCCTTGGGGGTCCGGGCCGGGCAGGAGGGCCGGCAATAGATGCCCGTGGTGCGGACAGCGGTGTAGAACTGCCCGTCGAACCGGGTGTCCCGGGCGTCGATTGCCCGGTAGCGCTGCCAGAAGTCCATGGGTTCATCCTGCCAGCTTCCCGGAACCGCTGCTAGCGGAAATCGGACACGGCTGTGGAAGGGGAAGGGTGCCGTTTGTTAAAGTCGGAGCATGACGTTGACGCCTCCACTCCGTGCGCCGGGCCCTGGACTCCCTGCCGGTGGGCCGCCCGCGGACGAACTGCGGGAGCTCCTGTCCCTGGACGCCCGGCAGGTGGCGCCCCTGCTGCTCGGCGCGGTGCTGACGCATGAGGGGAGCGGCGGCCCGGTGTCCGTGCGGATCACGGAGGTGGAAGCCTATCTGGGCCCGCATGACTCGCCGCACCCGGACCCCGGCTCGCACACTTTCCGCGGCGCGACCGCGCGCAACGCCCCGATGTTCGGCCCGGCGGGCCACATGTACGTCTACTTCACCTACGGCCTGCACCACTGCGCCAACATCGTGTGCGGGCCGGCCGGCGTGGCCTCCGCCGTGCTGCTGCGGGCCGGCGAGATTGTGGCCGGCGAGCAGCTCGCCCTCAGCCGGCGGCCGGCGTCGAAATCCCCCAAGGACCTGGCGAGCGGCCCGGCCCGGCTCGCCACGTCACTCGGAATCACGACGGCGGACAGCGGCAGGGACGCCCTCCAGGCCCCGTTCGGACTGGAACTCCCCGCCCGGCAGGCGGTGGACGTCAGCGCCGGGCCGCGCGTCGGCGTCTCCGGTGCCGGAGGCACGCACGACTACCCCTGGCGCTTCTGGCTGAGCGGTGACCCGACCGTCTCCCGCTACAAGGCGGCGAAGGTGCGGACGGCCTAGCCGGGCGGCTGCGGTGGTTGTGGTGGTTCTGGGGGTTTCCTGGAACCGGTGGCGGGGGAGGAGAGCATCGGATGGGCGAGGGCAGGCGGGGGAAGCCACACAGCGAGCTCGAACGGCTCGAGATCTTTGCGCAGCTGGCCGCCGACTATTTCCGGATGGTCGAGCTGTTCAGGCCAGCTGAAGCGGCGGCGCCGGCGGATTCCCCCGAGGAGGAACGCCGGCAGTGGGTGGAGCTCTTCCGGGCGGCCCTGCTGCGGAAGTTCATCGTGCGGGACGAACACGTGTCCCTCAAGCTGGTGGTGAGGGCGCTCCGCCTGTGCAACCATGCGGCAGACCCCAGGCTCGCGGACGGGACGGAGGCGGTGGCTGGGCTCTTCACCGCGGAGATGCTCCAGGGCCGGCAGCATGTGCTGCCCGGACCAGCCCCGGATGACGGTCGTGAGGCTTTCGAGGACGTTCTCTACGGACGGCTCCTGCACGGCGACGCTGACCGGTTCCGCCGTTCCGAATGGGCGACGGACCACGACCGTCTGGATGCAGCGGCGGCCCGGCGGTTCGACGCGGAGCATGCGCTCAGCAAAGCGCTCGAAGTCGTCAGCTTCGGACTCGCGCACGAGCTCCTGCGGTCACCGGCCACACCGGCCAGCGGTGCGGGTCCGGCCAGCGGTGCGGGTCCGGCCAGCGGTGCGGGTCCGGCGAGTAAGGTTGACGGGTGAATCAAAGCGAGCACCACCAGAGCACGATGAACCGGAATGAGACCACCGCGCCGGTGGATGAGCTGATCAGCAGCCTGTGCGCCACGATCCCCGACTACCCCAAGCCCGGGATCGTCTTCAAGGACCTGACCCCGGTCTTCGCCGACGGCGCCGCACTGAAGGCTGTCGTGGACGCCCTGGTTGGGCCGTTCGAGGGCCAGTTCGACGCCGTCGCCGGGGTGGAGGCCCGCGGCTTCCTGCTGGCTGCCGCGGCCGCGTACGCCACCGGGACCGGCGTCATCACCGTCCGCAAGGCCGGCAAGCTGCCGCGGGAGGTCGTCTCCGAGGACTATGCGCTCGAATACGGCAAAGCCACCCTGGAACTGCACACCACTGACCTCGCTCCCGGCAGCCGCGTCCTGATCCTCGACGACGTCCTCGCCACGGGCGGCACGCTCGGCGCCGCCGTGCGGCTGTTCGAACGCTGCGGCGTCGATGTGGCCGGCGTCGGCGTGGTCATGGAACTTGGCGAACTCGGCGGGCGCTCGGCCCTGGCCGGCCAGCGGGTCAGCTCCCTGCTGCGCCTGTAGCCCCAGTCCCGGCGGCGCGGGCCGCGGGCCAACGACCGCCGGGAGGAGTGGACGGTTCCGCACACCTCGGTAAAATGCCGGCACAAAACAGACATGTGCCGGTAGGGAGACCGAAATGGTTGTAGAATGGTTGGTCTGTCTTTTTCGATAGGGGAACGTTCGATGCACGACGCTGATTTGGCCCATGAACGCGACTACGTGGCCGGACTTTACGCCCGGCTGGATGAGCTGCGGGCGGAAAAGCGCGCCCAGCTGGCGCAGGTACGGCGCGCCGGTGCGGTGGGCACCATGCAGAACGTCTCGGAGCGGGACGCGTTCGCCGCACTCTACGAGGACCGCCTGGCGCAGCTCGACGCCGTCGACGACCGGCTCGTGTTCGGCCGCCTCGACCTCGACTCCGGGGAGGCCCAGTACATCGGCCGTATCGGCCTGACCACTGACGACCTCCAGCGCCTCATGCTGGACTGGCGCGCGCCCGAGGCCGGGCACTTCTACCAGGCCACCGCGTTCGACCGGCAGGGTGTGCGCCGCCGCCGCCACCTGATCCTGCAGGGCCGCGAGGTCAAGGCGATTGAGGATGATGTCCTCGACGCCGACCTGCTGGCCGACAACGAGTCCCTCCAGGGCGAGGGCGCCCTGCTGGCGGCCCTGAATTCCAAGCGGACCGGACGGATGTCGGACATCGTCGGGACCATCCAGTCCGAGCAGGACCGGATCATCCGTTCGTCGATTTCTGGTGCCCTCGTGGTCCAGGGCGGTCCCGGCACGGGCAAGACCGCTGTGGCGCTGCACCGCGCCGCCTACCTGCTTTACACCCACCGTGACCGGCTCAAGACTGCCGGCGTCCTGCTGGTGGGCCCGTCGTCGTCGTTCATGAAATACATCGAGCGCGTCCTGCCGTCGCTCGGCGAAACCGGCGTCGTGATGGCGAGTGTAGGGCGCCTGATGCCCGGCATCCACGCGGTCGCCGAACCCGATTCCGCGGTCGCGGCGATCAAGGGCCGGCTCGACATGGCCGAGGTCGTGGCGAACGCCGTGGCCAACCGGCAGCGCATCCCGGCGGAGAACCGCGTCCTCGAAGTCGACGGGCGCAAACTTCTGCTCACTCCCCGGCAGGTCCGCCGCGCCAGGGACAGGGCCCGCTCGACCGGCAAGCCGCACAACGAGGCCCGTGTCTCGTTCGTCAAGACTTTGTTGCGCGAACTGACCGAGCAGATGACGGAACTTGTGGAGGCCGGCAGCATCGGCAACAACGCCGACCGTTCCTACCTGGCCGAGGACGTCCGCTCCGCGCGGGACGTCCGCATCGCCCTGAACCTGTGCTGGATGCCGATGACGCCGGAGAAGCTCATCGGAGAACTGCTCAGCAGGCCGGCGATCCTGGCAGCCTGCACGCCCCACCTCACCCCGGCCGAGCGTGAACTGTTGCTCCGGCCCGCCGACGCCCCGTGGACCGAGGCGGACGTGCCGCTGCTGGACGAGGCCGCCGAACTCCTCGGCGAACTCGACGCGGCCGCGGGCCGGGGACTCGCCCAGCAGGAACACGACCGTGCCCGAGACCTGGCCAATGCCAAGCAGACTCTGGTCAACATGGAAACAGCCGGCGTGGACGTCCTGATCTCCGCGGAGGAGCTCGTCGACCAGAACCAGGAACGCGAAGCCCGGCTGACCGCCGCCGAGCGCGCCACGACGGACCGCAGCTGGGCATTCGGGCACATTGTGGTGGACGAGGCACAGGAGCTCTCGCCGATGCAGTGGCGCCTGCTGGTCCGCCGCTGCCCGCTGAAGTCCTTCACCATTGTGGGCGATATTGCCCAGACGAGTTCCGTCGCCGGCGCCAATTCCTGGCACAGCGCCCTCGCGCCCATGTTCGGCGACCGCTGGCAGCTCGAGGAACTTACGGTCAACTACCGCACGCCCTCGCAGATCGCGGAAGCGGCGGCCCGGATGGCCAACGCGGCGGGGCTTGTGGTGTCCGCACCGAAGGCGGTCCGCGAGGGCCGCTGGGCGCCGGTGATCGACCGCGTCGAGCGCGGCGGGATCGTCAGCAAGCTCGTGGAGGTCCTGCCGGAGGAGCTGGGCGCGCTCGAGGGCGGCCTGCTGGCCGTCATTGCCGACGGCGAGCTCCTTCCGGAGGCGACCGCCGCGCTGCGCGCCGTCTATGGACGCCGCGTCGGCACGGATGCCGGCAGCTACGTGCAGGACATCGTGGTGATCAGCCCCCGCGAGGCCAAGGGGCTGGAGTTCGACGGCGTCGTGGTGCTGGAGCCGTCAGCCATGCTCAACCATGAGCACGGCCGGGTCGGCGACCTGTATGTCGCCATGACCCGGCCCACCCAGCGGCTGCGGCTTATCGCCTCCGCTGGGGTTCCGGCCGGCATCGAGGACTGAGACCCGCCGCCGGGCGCCCGGCGGTCACTGGGCGCTGACCGTGCCCGGATCCTGCTAACTTAGATTCCGTGTCCCAGCTAAATGATCTACGTTCCCAGCAGAATGACCCCAGCTTCGCCAATGTGTGGCAGGAGCTGAAATGGCGCGGCCTGGTCCACGTCTCGACGGATGAGGCGGAGCTGGAGAAGCTCCTCGCCGGCGATCCCGCAACCTACTACTGCGGCTTCGATCCCACCGCGCCGAGCCTGCACCTGGGCAACCTGGTCCAGCTGCTGCTGATGCGCCGGATCCAGCTGGCCGGCCACAAGCCCCTCGGGCTGGTCGGCGGCTCCACCGGCCTGATTGGAGATCCTCGGCAGACCGCCGAACGCGTGCTCAACACCCCCGAGACGGTCGCCGAATGGGTCGGGAAACTGCAGGAGCAGGTCCAGCGTTTCCTCAGCTTTGAGGGTGACAACGCGGCCCGAATGGTCAACAACCTGGACTGGACCGCTCCGCTGAGCGCCATCGACTTCCTTCGCGGGATCGGCAAACACTTCCGGGTCGGCACCATGATCAAAAAGGACATTGTTGCCAACCGGCTGAATTCCGACGAGGGGATCAGCTACACGGAGTTCAGCTACCAGATCCTGCAGGGTATGGACTACCTGCAGCTCTTCCGCGACTACGGCTGTGTCCTGCAGACCGGCGGTTCGGACCAGTGGGGCAATCTCACGAGCGGCACCGATCTCATCCGCAAGGTCGAGGGCAAGCACGTCCACGCGCTGGGTACCCCCCTCATCACGAACTCCGACGGCTCGAAGTTCGGCAAGAGCGAGGGCAACGCCATCTGGCTTGATCCGGAGATGTGCAGCCCGTACGCCTTCTACCAGTTCTGGCTCAACACGGCGGACAGCGACGTGGCGGCACGCCTGAAGGTGTTTACTTTCCTGAGCCGTGCCGAGATCGAAACCCTGGAAACCGCGGTTGCCGAACGGCCCTTCGCCCGCGAAGGACAGCGCAAGCTCGCCTACGAGGTGACCTCCCTCGTCCACGGTGTGGACGCCACGGAGAAGGTCATCGCCGCCTCCGCCGCCCTGTTCGGCAACGGTGACCTCAGCGTCCTGGACGAGGCCACGCTCAAGGCGGCCACATCCGAACTCCCGTCAGCCACCGTCGATGCCGACAGCCTGGGCATTATCGACCTGCTCGTCGCCACGGGCCTGTCGGAGAGCAAGTCGGCCGCCCGCCGCACCGTGGGGGAGGGCGGGGCGTACGTCAACAACGCCAAGGTCGCGGATCCGGACGCCGTGATCGAGCCCGGGCAGCTGCTGCACGGTCGCTACCTGCTGCTGCGCCGGGGCAAGAAGAACCTCGCCACCGTGGAAGTTTCCGCGGCCTAGAACGGCGCCACACGCCACCTGCGCCCTCCAGCCCGACCCAGTTGCAAGGTCGGGCAGGAGGGTGTATTGTTTTCTGAGTCGCCACCGCAGAGTGGTGACCAACCCCAACAAAAATAGAGAAGCAATTCTTCTAGCGCTTTCGGCTCCCCTGGAGCACGCGGCGCAGGAATGAAAAATTGCTTCACCTTTTGCTGGGAGCAATTGTTCCACCGGGTGGAATTTGGATGAAAATCTGGATTTGCAAAGTGGATATGAATGAAATAAGCTTCAAATATCGCAGCGAAGAAAAAGCGAAAAAAAGAATTCAATTTTATTGAATTGTTCCGAATAGTACTTCGAATGTGTCTGTTGTTTGAGAACTCAATAGTGTGCCAAGTTTGTTGATACCAATTTATTGTATTGAATTGGTTGAATTGACCGGATCCGCCACCCCGTGGTGTGGT